>RFFQ01000003.1 GCA_003697105.1 Gemmatimonadota bacterium
GATGAGGTGCCCATCAAAAAACGGGGTATTCCGTTTGTATCGGTGGATCATGAAAACGTGCGCTATGTGGCGGATGAGCAGGGTTGCCCGGATGTACCGAAAGCAGGCAGTGCCGCGTATCCAGCACAACCAATCCAAATCCGGCAAGATGGCTCACACCAGTGGACACCAACCGGCAACACGGATCACCTTTCAGACCAGTTAATTGGCGATACCTTATTTGATAATTGCCAGTTATCATTTGCGCGGGGCTATGAAGGAGCATACTATTTACGCAAATTGATGCTTGCCCAACCTGATACACCGGATCAAATTCAATTTTTCTATTCTGGAAAAGGGGTCTTTCATAAGAACGTTCCCCGCCACCAGAAGCGCAAAATTGTGATGGTGGTAACATACAAAGAGTAGCGTCACCGTTTTGGAGAGCGTAAACCCCTGAATTCGGGCTGAATTCAGGGGTTCTTTTTTTGGGGATTACGGTAAAACACATCCTAAATACGTATTCGTCCATTTAGCATTGCAGAGTAATCAGCGGGACGTACATCTCCTGACTGCTGATCCCGCCATGATTTCCGGTCAGAAAATACTCATCTTCTCCCAGCAGATAATCCCGCATCACATAATTATCCTTCATGGTCAAAACGTAATCACCCACCCGTTCCCACAACTTCGGATGGGGATCGCCTAAGCCGTACCAATTTTGCCTGATAACATCTTCCCCATAGTGCAAATCGCACACGTCCGCAAAGTGATAGCGGACATATTGCTCAAATTGATCCACTTTAGACGGACGGACATAACAATAGGCGGTACGCGGTTCACCACAAAGTGGTAGCGCCAAGGTCTCCTGAAATTCAGGATGTTGGCGAATGTCAATAGTATGCGCTTTATCCGTATCAATCATGCCATGATCGGCAGTGATAATCACATGGGTATTTGTTCCTTTAAGAGAATCCAAAAAGGCGGTGAGCTTCTCATTCAGATCATTAAAATGGTAGGTCACCTCGGCGCTGGTGGTACCATGCTTATGGCATAGTCCATCATAGACGGGCCAATAAGCAAATATAAACTTTGGCTGGTCATTGGCGGTAAGTGCCTTTTTGACCTGCCGCAGATAGCCGACCAAGGTATTATATCCCAAGCGGTATGCCCCCTTACTGCTAGCAGCGGTTGTATCCGAATTTTTGATCCGGAGCGGGGTCACTAGCCACGATTCCCGTTGAATGCGTTCAAAAACGGTCTGTTGCACGGATATTTGAGGCGGGAAGACCTCTTTATGACTAAACGGGATACCCCCAAACCGGGGTATCCAGCGCAATACGGTGGATACCATCCCCAGTTCTTTCAAATGCACGAACCAGCCGGTAATCCCATGTTGTTGGGGCGGCACTCCGGTAAAGTATGCCGTCATAGCGGCAGCAGTGGTGGAAGGAAAAACCGAGGTCATTTTGCCCCGTAAATGGCGATACAATACGCTGTTTTTGCCGTGAGTTGTTAAATAATCATAGCCCACCCCGTCCAACAGAAGTATCAAAACGGTTTTGGACTCGCGAAGCGGTGTGAGGTCAAAATCCACTAGAGGTTGGTAGTCCGAGGTACCCCCAAGGGCATGAACCACACTACTCATCAGATTGACAATACTACCGTTGGTGTAATTAGGTAAATGCATGTTGGTATCCTGATAAAATATCGGGTCATATAAGGGGAAATGCCGTCAAGATAGACCGAAAACTCCGTGCCAACCTCAGAAAAACGAAAACGACCGTCCGGGCATCCTTCCGGAGATCGTTTTACGAGGCATTTCATATTAGTTTTGCATATTTACTCTGGGTGATCTTTTTTCCACTCGCTGACTTCAACAAACGTGGCTAAGTTCACATTCTCTAAATAGTTTCGGATGCGCTCCCGGAGTTCGGTGTAATTTTTATGAAGACTACAGGGCTCTTCATCGCTGCACACCGTCCAACCGATGGCACATGCATTAAACCGCGTTTCCAAATCTTCATAAACATTTATCACCTGATAAAGTGTAATGGTTTCTGGGTCGCGGGCAAAGGAAAATCCGCCGTTGGGACCCTTAGTCGAATTTAGAATTTTCGCCTGCACCAATTGTTGCAGTAATTTGGATAAAAAGTGTTTCGGTATTTCTTCCTCTCGTGCGATTAACTCGCCTCGACACGGAGTCTGATCTTGGTTCCGGACTAAAAATGACAGTGCCCGCAACGCATATTGGGTGGGTTTGGAAAACAGTAGCATAGAATCTCCTATGTACTAAGTGATTGATTTTTCTTAGAATAATAGTAGATTATAGAATAAAGTACATAACTATTCCCCTAGACCCATGTCAAGAATTTTTTAAACAAAAAAACGGATACAGAGCCGCCAGACGCTATTTTGCGGGGTAGAGTGCGTCATGCGAGCTACTGAATCCGTTTTTTCAGGAAGGAGGTCTCCGTCAAGCAGAGAGACGAGCTTGATGCACGTCAAGCCCATCTACCTGCCTCCGTGAACCTCCCGGTTTAGCGAGCGTAGTCAAAATTTCGGTGAGGGTAATTTGCCGGGCGGGCTTTTGCACCCGGATAAGCACGAGATTGCCGTCGCTTTTTCGGTTGGCGTTGTGCCAAATAGGGATGATTCAGCGTGTCGGGTTGGTGATCGCGGTCATACGCAGTCGCCGCGAAAAAAATCCCTAGCATTCCGGCACCGCAAATTCCGGCATAGAGCATCATTTGTGGATGCCCATTAAAAACAAGCAACGTTACCACCAGCATAACACCGCCAAAAATGAAGGCAAGTACTAGATTACCCAAAACCGGATTTCGTTCAAATGTGCGAATCATACAGGACTCCTTTCTGCTTCTGCTTGAATCAAATCAAGCATTTGAGATTTAGGGACATTCGCATACGTGGCATTGCCCCGTACATCAATTAAGTTTAAGTGTTTCAGATAATTATGACACCGATCCGCCTGTCCTTTACTGATACCAACCTTATCAGCAACAGACCGCCGTCCTTGTAGCCGCCCACCTTTACCCATTTTACTAAACAGCCCCTCCACATAACGGGGTAAAATGGGAATCAAATCTTCAACATCATCCGTGAACGTTTCCGGCGTAGGTTCTTCAAAATAGAGGCGATTTTTTTTAGGGGTCTCACGGTCTGTATCAAACCGGAAAGCTCTTTCCATACGGGGTTCGGGTTCGTGTAGGTCATCTTCTTGATTATATTCTAAATAGTCCTCCGGCGCATGTTCGTATAAACGACCGCTACCATTTCCATTCAACTGGTGCGCTGCCGGAGGTTCAAATTGATCGTAATTGGGATCACCTTTGCGGGCATTCCGTTTGGCATGCGCCGGCCGGAATCTCGCCCCATTCGAGCGAAAAACATAGACCCCGGAGATGACCGCCACCAATTCGAGTAGAATACCATAGGTAGCGTTGATCCAGAGTTCGACCAGTTCGGGGTCCAGTCCACCAAAAAACTTGCCGAGTACCACATACAACGCACTGCTGGCTTGTCCGGTGGAAGGGGTGTAACTTGCCAACTGTTGGGTGAGCTGGTTTTTTTGTGCCAGCAGGGCATTTGCCTCTTCCATCAATTGCTGTTTGCGGGTATGGAAATTGGCGGGCATGTTGTTGGCGGTATGCTGAAGGTTGGCAATCTGGGTTTCCAGCCCTTCAATCTGGGACTGTAAACTGCGGAAGCCGGCGCTCTGTTGGGTCGCTATCGCTATTTTCTCCGCGTGTTGCACTTGAAGCCAGCCCAGCGTCCCGACAATGGACATCAAGGTGAGAATGATTCCGACGATAAGCGCAAACAGGTCCCGGTTGACCACCCCGACCGCATGAAATACAATTTTGGCAGGCTCCAGAACCGTGGCCAGCCCCACCGCAATGATCGTCGCAAACCCGGTAGTTGCCATCGAGGCAAGTAAATTGCAAGTGAAAATCCACGAAATTAAAAACGAACCGATAGAGACAAAAAATAAAATGGGCTGAAATAACCAATGACGCGTATCCACGACCCCACCTCCATTCAATAAGAAACCATTGACAAGGAGACCAAGCCCATATAGATTACCACCGAATCCAGCAGGCTTGCCTGTTGATTTTGCAAAACCGTGTGGATGAGGTCGCCAACCGTTTCACACGGTTTTTCTATGCCGTAACCTGTAATTATTTACAGGTGTAAATATAACTGTATATATGTACAGTGTCAAGCTTTTTTTTGACCACGAACGGAGACGTATTTAAAACTTTATTTATCAGCGTTTTACAACCATTTTATGTGAGCGCATCATGTCTGAACATATCCCGACTCATTGGCGGATTGGTCTAAACCTACCGGAAAACGTACAGCAACAGATACAGGAACTCTGTGTGGCAGAGTTCCCGTGGAAAATTGACTGGATAGAATCCCCGGCAGACCTCACAGAAATAGACATCATGATTCAGACCGGTCCCACAGAAGACTTCCTCCCGGCAAGTCTGCCGGTGCTTTATGTGCTCACTACCGAAAACGCCGGTGTACTCCGCCAGATTCAAAACCAGCCGCTGACCTATTATCTCTACCAAGATGAACTTTCTGCACGGAATCTGCAACGTGCCTTACAGACGCTCCTCAAATTTCGCCAATTGTATTTTAAGGATCAACTGGGGGACAAAACCGATGCCGACTTTCAAGCTATTTTTAATAATAGTACGCAAGGATTCATCTTGGTCTCACCGGAGGGCATCATTCGGGCGGCAAATCCTACCGCCCATCACATGTCGGAACAGGTTTGGGGTAAAACGCTGCATATCGGTTCACCGTTAGGGGACTACGCCCGTCCCGAAAATAAGGCAAGTTTCCGGGAATTGTTCCGCAAGGCACTTGCCGGAGAGACCACCATCATTGAACGCAACATGCACGATATTCATGGCAACCCGAAATGGTTTGAGTTTACCTACTCGCCAGTTTGGGACCCCCATGAGGGTGTAGTCACCGGAGTCTGTTTTACGGCACTTGATATTGATGATCGCAAACGGATGGAGAAAGCCGTTCAGGCCATCGCGGAATCGGCAGTGATTTTGGATGCGCAGGAATTTTTCCGCATCTGTGTATCGAGCCTCGCCGCCGCGTACAATACCAAATATGCGCTGATCGGTCTGTTCGTGGAGGGCTCCCGGGAACGGATTCGTACCTTAGCCTTTTGGGATACCGATCATGTGGCAGAAAACTTTGAGTATGATTTGGCACACACCCCCTGCGAAAACGTGATCATGGAGCGTACCCCCCAATTGATTCCCCAAGACGTGCAAATCCAATTTCCCGAGGATCCATTAGCCGCTGATCTGAATGTGCAAAGTTATTTCGGGACCGCATTAGGTACTGCCGGACAAGAGGTACAAGGCATTTTAGCCGTAATGGATACTAAACCGCTCCGCATCGCCTCCTGGACAGAACCGGTGTTACGCATCTTTGCCAATCGCATCACCTTAGAACTGGAAAATGTCCGCACCCGATCCGCCTTGCAAGAAAGTGAAGAGATGTACCGCCAACTGATCGGCGCTCAAGGTGAGGGCTTAGCCATTGTGGATCAAAACGAAACGTTTATCTTTGCCAATCCGGCCGCAGAGAACATTTTTGGGGTGGATCCCAACACATTAGTAGGGCAAAATCTGCGTCAATTTACCACCGCCGAAACTTTCGCCATGCTCCAAAAACAGACCCGTTTGCGGAAAAAAGGTAAGAAAAACAGTTACACCGCCGATATCATCCAACCGAGCGGAGATGTGCGGCATTTACTGGTCACCGCAACGCTGTGGTTTGACGAGAACAACGGGCACTGGAAAGGCGCTTTGGCAATCTTTCGGGATGAAACCGATAGGCAATCTGCCGAGATTAAAATCCGCCGGAGTGAAGAAAAGTTTAAAACCCTCTTTGAGTCTGAACCCGCCGCCGTGCTACTGGAAAACGTCGACGGGAAAATCATTGACTGTAACACCTCAGCGATCAAGCTATTTAAATGCGAAAAATCCGCCCTTCTTCAGTGTACCGTGCAAGAATTAATCAGTGACAATTCCCCCCAACCGTATCCCCACACGCTTCATGGGGTCAAAAATTTCCTGCTAGATGTAGTGTGCCGGCGGCTAGATGGCACTGAATTTCCGGCAGAAGTGACCCTCAAGCAGATTAAAATCGATCAGGAGCCCTTTTTACTGACCGTCATTCGTGATATTACGGTACGCAAATCCGCCGAAGAAGCCCTTCGGGCCAGCGAACGGCGGTTACGGCGGCAACATCAAGTGCTGGTCAATCTGGCGCGGGATGAGGCGATAGCGAGTGGTAATCTCAGTTTGGCATTGGAACGGATCGCCTCTTCGGCGGCACGAGCATTGGAGGTGGGGCGAGTAAGCATCTGGCTGTTTAACGAGAACCGCACCCAATTGCACTGTCTCCACCAATATCACGCCGATAAGGTTCAGGAAACAATTTTGGAACTCTCCATAATCGATCATCCGCGCTATTTTGAAGCACTCAATCAAGAACGGGCACTGGTGGCTGATGATGTTTTTATGGACCCCCGGTTGAGTGAATTAGCAGCGAATTATTTCCATCCGAATCAGGTAGCCGCGCTGATTCATGCCCCAATCCGGCTTGGGAATCGCCTTATGGGGGTTGTTTGTCACGAACATTTGCATCACTCCCGCCGCTGGACGTTGGATGAGCAAAATTTTGCCGGTTCGATGGCAGACTTGGTTGCCTTGGTGTTAGAAACCAACAACCGTAAACAGACCGCCGCCGCCCTTGCCGCGGAAAAGGAACGGCTGGCGGTAACGCTCCGCTCCATTGGGGATGGTGTGATTACCACAGACCTCGCCGGACGAATACTGATGCTGAATCCCATTGCCGAAAACCTGACCGGCTGGCAGGAAGACGAAGCCCTCGGACAGTCAATCATGTCCGTGATGAACATCATTGACCCCATCACGGAACAGCCCTGTGAAAATCCGGTGGATCGGGTCTTAAAATCCGAGGATATTACCGTTGTGGAAGGACACCACGTGTTGATCTCCAAAGACGGAAAGCGCGCCGATATTGCCGATAGTGCCGCCCCCATTCGGGATACCAGTGGCAATATCATCGGGATCGTGGTCGTTTTCCGCGACATCACCGAATTTCAGCAATTGGAAAATGCCAAGATCAGCTTTTTGAACACGATCAGCCACGAACTGCGCACCCCCCTCACCCCGATCATCGGTTATACGGAGTTGTTGCTCAGTATGGACATCTCCGAACGAGCAAAAGATTTTGTCCAACGGATTTCGGCGGCGGCGTACCGGGAACGCGATTTAGTGGAGGAAATTCTATCGATTGTCCGCTTTGAAAGTGGCGTAGATGCCTATCACTTTGAAAAAATGAACGCTTACACGGTTATTTCCGATGTTTGCCAAAATTGCCAAATGCTAGTCCGTAAGATGATCGAAGAGCGGCACAAAACGACAACGTATGACTACCACTACACGATTTCGAACCAGCTCAAATCGATCCGGATAAACGTGGATAAAGAACCTTTCCAACAGGTGATAGAAAATCTCCTCACCAACGCCATTAAATATTCTCCGCCAGACCGGCTCTCCCTGCAAGTCCACGCCGAACGGGCGAGTGATATGGTACAGATTTCCGTAATCGATCGGGGATTGGGTATTCCAGCCGCGGAACGCCATAAAATCTTTCAGCCTTTTTACCAGATTCGTAAGGGCAGTTTTGATGTTTCCGATGGCATCGGGCATGGGTTGGTCATTGTCAAACGCTACGTGGAAGCACAGGGGGGCACCATTACGGTGGAAAGTGAGGAAGGTCAGGGTAGTACGTTTACGTTCACGGTGCCCATCGCGGAAGAACTCACCTCAAACACCGCCATTGAGAAAATTTTACTCATTGAAGATGATCCCGAAACGGCAGATTTTATTGACGTGTTGCTCACGTCACATAATTATACCGTAACGACCGCCCCAACCGGTACAGATGGGTTAGTCTATCTGTCCCATGCGCTACCGGACATCATTATTCTGGATTTGCAACTGCCGGATATGGACGGGCAAGAGGTCATCGCCTATATGCAAGACCACGGTATTTCTATACCGGTAATTTTGTGCAGCGCCCAACCCCCGGAGGTGTTACAGCATGTGGCACAGCAAAGCCAACAACCTGTCCGGTGCATTTCCAAACCTTTTAATATCAATCAACTGGTACAGATGATTCACACCATTGAAGCGGATTATCACAATGCGGTCACTCAAACAGCGAAGGAGTACCGATGAGTTTGGATTGGTTGGCTCGAATCAAGGCTAAAATTGCTGCTGGGGCAGATGTCACGGCGGAGTTGGACCAACTGGCGGAGCGACTTAACACCCTTGAACAGGAAAATCAGGAACTTCTTGCCACAGAACGCAAACTGGAAGAAGCTCTGAAAACCGCCTATCTTTTGGAACAAGAATTGATACGGGCAAATACCGCTCTAAAAACCTCCGAAGACAATCTAAGAGCCATTTTTAACAGTAGCTTACAAGCGTTTTTCCTCATTGACCGCAACTACCGCGTGCTGGCATTTAACCGCATGGCAAATGAGTGGGCAAAATTGCTGTTCGAGCGGGAAATTCAGGAAGGTGACTTTATCTTAGATTTTATTCACGCCGATTTACACCCCGACTTTTTGGCGGATTTTGAATGTGTCTTACAGGGCGAACCCCTCCATCTGGATCGCAATATCATTTTGGTGGATAATGTTCATTCGTGGTTTCAGTACCATTACGATCCGGTGATTGATGAGCAAGGACGGGTCAACCGGTTTTGTATGAGTTTTAAAGATATTAACGACCGTAAAGCGGCGCTGGAGAAAATCCGCCGCAGTGAGGAGCAATATCGTCGCTTTTTTGAGGAAGATTTAACTGGTGATTTCATCATCACCCTTGAGGGAAACCTGATTGATTGTAACCCGGCATTCCGGCAAATGTTCGGGATACACTCCCCAACCGATCCCCGCTTACCATCCCTCTTCCAGCACCCACAAAATCAAACACAGTTCCAGATCTATTTGGACGTGATTCAAAAAGAAGGGAAACTGGAAAATTACGAACACGAATTGATGACACCCGACGATAAGCCGATTATCGTCATTGCCAATATCATTGGCGAGTACGACCATCTCAACCGCTTATTCCAATTGCGCGGATATCTGTTTGACATCACGGATCGCAAACGCGCCGAAGAGATGATGCAACGATTAGGGCGATTGGTGGATAGCTCCCTGAACGAAATTTACGTCTTTGATGCCGAAACACTCTATTTCAAGCAAGTGAATCACGGAGCATTACGCAATTTGGGCTATTCCTTAGACCAATTACTCAATATGACACCGTTACATCTCATGCCGGAGATGTCGCCCAAGCGCTTTGAAAATATCTTGACCACGTTGCGCACACAGGAACAACAATTGGTTTCGTTTGAAACCGTTCACGTCCGGCAGGATGGCTCCACATATCCGGTCGAAGTCCGCTTGCAACTCTCCCCCGCGGAACATCCCCCAGTCTTCATGGCAATTGTGCAGGATATTACCGAACCCCAACGGCTGGAACAAGCGAAAAATAGCTTCCTGAACGCCATTAGTCATGAACTGCGAACCCCTCTAACCCCGATCATCGGCTACACCCAATTGCTCCTCAAAATGAATCTCGGAGAACAGGCAGATTCATTCTTCCGGCAGATTCTGAAATCCGCCGAACGGGAACAAACATTGGTTGAAGAACTGATCGACTTAGCCCAGTTGGAGCAAGGCGTTCGTCATTACGACTTGGAATTGGTCAACGCCTATAAATTTTTCTCTGAAATTATCGTCACCGGGGAATTGCTCGTGCGCGAAAAGGTCAAAGAACGCTATAAAACAGACCAGTTTCATTACCACTACACCTTATCGCCGCAACTCCGCTCCCAGCGGTTAAAAGTGGATAAATTTCGGATTCAATCCGTGATGGAAAATTTGCTCAATAATGCCCTTAAATATTCCTCTCCGGAGCAGATCGATATATCGATTTCGATCCAACTGGAGAAAGGTGAAATACATGTGGCAGTTTCCGATCGAGGCTGTGGAATTCCATCGCGCGAATTCACCAATATATTTCAACCCTTTTACCAGATTCGGAAAAAGAAATTTGATGTTTCCGATGGTATTGGGCAGGGCTTAACCTTAGCAAAGCGCTACGTAGAGGGGCACGGCGGACGCATTTTTGTCGAAAGCGAAGTAGGATATGGTAGTACCTTCACCTTCACCTTACCGGTGGTGCAGGAATTTGACCGACCCCGCGACATCCAGCGTATTTTGGTTGTGGAAGATGATTCCATTAATGCCTCTTACATCCAATTCTTACTGGAAGAACACAACTATGCGGTGACATTGGTCTCCACCGGTCAGGATGCCATCTCTGCTCTGCAATCCGGTTCGTTTGATTTGGTGATTTTAGATATTCAACTCCCCGACATGGATGGCAGTGACATTATTCAGTTTATCAAAGCAAAATATCCGCAGATGTTGGTTATCCTCTGTAGTGCCCAACCTAAAAAGAAACTCGCCAAGTGGGTTGAAGAAAGTACCATACCCATGCAGTATATCTCTAAACCCTTCAAGGCAGAAGAACTGCTTGATAAAATTGATATTTGGAAGCTATAGCCCTTCCCAACTCGCTAGAAGTACCTCTTCACCACAAATATACGTGTGTATTTCATAACCTATTTAAGGAGATATGTATCAATGCGGCAGTTTCAATCTGTTCTGTTGATCCTTTGGATCGGCTTCGCCACCCTGACCGTACCGGTGGAAGCCCAAATGTACCATCCACGCAGTGTTATGGAAGCGTTGGACACCGCCGGCGAAAACCGCACCGAACTAGAAGCCGTGCTAAATCACTATCTGAATGAAAACGACCCGCTAAAATTACTCGCCGCTTATTATCTCATCGAGAATATGGGAGACCATAGCTACGTCACCATTGCCCTATATGATAGTACAAAAGCGGAAGTGGATTATGAGGTGCTCGCTTACCCCAATTTTGATTCCCTGTTGGTGGAGTTAGAAGCCATCGAAACAGAACGGGGAGAATTGAATTTTGATCGCAAAGCGAAAATCTTAGACCGGGAGGTGATCACCGCCGAATATCTCATTCAAAATATCGATCTGGCATTCCAAGCCTGGCATGAAAAGCCCTGGGCACGTTGGTTGACCTTTGCCCAATTTTGTGATTACGTTCTGCCGTATCGGGGAAGCAATGAACCGCTGGAAGCATGGCGCGCCTACTTTTTGAGCGAATTTGCAAATCTACCGGATCAATTGGACAATCCAACCGATCCGGTAGCGGCGGCTCAACAGATCAACAATGGTATTAAAAGCTGGTTCGGATTTGATGCCCGATTTTATTTGCACCCCACAGACCAAGGGTTGAGTGAAATGCAACAGAACAAACTCGGACGTTGCGAAGATATGACGAATCTGACAATTTATGCCATGCGGGCGAATGGCTTAGCCGTGACCAGTGATTACACCCCGCATTGGGCAGATACCGGTAACAATCATGCTTGGAATGCGATTTTACTACCCAACGGCAACGTCGTTCCATTTATGGGGTGTGAGGCGAATCCGGGGGAATATCACCTGAACCATAAAGCGGCAAAGGTGTATCGTAAAATGTTTGCCGAACAGCCGCAAAATTTGGCATTCCTTAAACCGGAGTGGGAGGCCGTACCCCGCTGGCTTGCCGGCAAAAATTACATAGATGTCACTGCAGATTACACGGAGGTTTGTGATGTCACCCTCACCCTCACGCAACCCGTACCGGATAGCGTTACCTTCGCGTATCTCGGTGTTTTCAATGCTGGAGAGTGGCGGGCAATCCACTGGGGCAAAATCGAACCCGACCGGCAAGTGACATTCACCGATATGGGCAAAAATATCGCGTATATCCCGCTCTATTATGTGCATGAGGAGTTAATCCCGGCCGGTGTGCCATTTATTTTGCAAGAAGACAACACGATCCGTCCGTTGATCGCCGATACCACCCAAACCGCAACAGTCAAGTTGATTTCCACGACCCGCCGGGTGTTGGATCGCTCCACAGATGGCATTGAACAAACCTTTTTAACCCCAGATACGGAATACGAACTCTTTTACTGGCAAGATGAATGGGTTTCGCTGGGTACGCAAATCGCCACGGAGAAACCACTTTACTTTGAAGCGGTGCCCCACGGCGGTCTCTACTGGCTGGTGGAGAAGGATTCGCGAGAAGAAGAGCGTATTTTTACTATGGAAAACGGGAAGCAAATTTGGTGGTAGATCAATTGCACGGGTAGCTTCCCGCAACTATTTTTGTATCCTCCCAACTATGAAAAGTCGGGATCATTTCAGCAAAATCATATACTTAGATGCCGTATAGCGTTCGGTTTCAAGTTGGTACATATAGAGACCACTACCCACCGGATGTCCTTGCTGATTCGTCCCATCCCAGAAAACCGAGTATTCACCCGCCGGTTGTGTCGTTTCGAGTAAGGTCTTAATCAATTTTCCAGAAACATCATAAACACTCAATTTGAGATGGCTAGGGTGAGATAAATCATACGGGATTTGGGTTACCGGATTGAAAGGATTAGGGTAGTTTTGGTGCAATACATGTGTTGGAGGTATCGTAACACCATGATGAATTGCAACATCCGTTTGGAGATCAACATCAATTTTACGAGCTTGATATACTTCATGAGTGGTGTCATTTTGGATAAACACAACCACCGCTAAATTTTCGGCATTCCAATCTTCGGCGAGGGTAAATGACCGGTCTATGGTTACCGATTCCCCGGCTTGTGAAATCGAAAGGGGTTCATTCGCCAATAAATCCCGCAAAACATGATCAAACTGACGATTGAAATAGAAAAGTGAATCCTCAATGACCGCAAAATGGACAAAAACATTTGTTGAATCTATCGATTCTTCCAGAGTGACGGTAGCAGTTATCAAGCCTTCTGTAGCACCAATGGTAGCCCTTAAATCCAGTACCATTGGGCTTGGAATTCCCAACCGCGCTTGGACTTCCGGGAGATAAACATCATAGATTGTTGGCCAAGCACCCAAAACGTGCCTTACACCGTCAAAATAGGTATTGGGCGTACCTTCTAGCCCGTAATACGCCACCCATCGTTCCGTACCTTCTGGGATTTCATAAATATCTTCAAAATGATATTTAATGGGTGCAACATTATATTCATCGAGCAACTGCTCGACCGCGGCATACGCGTATGTACATGTCGCTCACCACACCGCCGTTTGCATTTCGATCAACACCGTTCGCTCTGCCGAAAAACCGGTTTGACTGCTAAAGAACATAATGGACATAATCAAACACAAAATGAATTTACGCATGGTTGGCTCCTTATCTTTGAGTTACGACGCACAACAACTGAGTTTATTCACATCTTTTCCAAAGGTGATTGCCGCAAGCTTAATACCTTCAGAAAGCGTTAAATACGGGTGAAAAGTTGAAATAAGTTGCGTGACGGTAATACCAAATTTAATGGCTAACGCAACCTCCATAAGTAATTCACCACCCTCAGAAGCTAGGATTCTCGCCCCAATAAGCTGATCCGTATGTTTATCCCGAATAAGTTTGATGAAACCTCTGGTATCCCGAGCCGCTAAGGATCGAGGCACATAAGATAAAGGTAAAACGGCGACATCGGCTTCCATTCCCTGTTCTTTGGCTTGTTTTTCATCGAGTCCGACACCGGCAACTTGGGGGTCAGTAAAGATCACCCAAGGCAGCGCCGTATAATCTTGCCGGCGATTCGCGCCGGTAAGTGCATTTTCCGCCGCTAAAGCCCCCTCATAAGCGGCAGTATAAACAAACTGGTATCCGCCAATCACATCCCCAGCCCCATAGATATGAGAAACGGTTGTTCGTAAAGTATCATCTACCTTTAAAAATCCGTTTTCATCTAAATCAACACCGGCATTTTCGAGACCCAGACCGGTAGTATTTGGTCGGCGTCCGGTAGCAACCAGAAGATGTGATGCCGCAAACGTCGTTTCCTCATGGTTGACCCTTGCTGTGATCGTGATCAAACCGTTCGATGATTGAGCGTGAGTTAAGGTAGCACCCGTAACCACCTGAATCCCTTCATCCTGAAGGTAACGGGTTAATTCGTCGGTTAAATCGGCTGTTTCAGAGGGTAAAATACGAGATGAGCGTTGTAAAACCGTTACCTTTGTCCCCAATCGGGCAAACATTTGTGCCAGTTCCAAAGCAACGTAGCGACCCCCCAAAACAATTAATGATTCGGGTAATTCGTTTAACTCAAAAGCGGTTTCGTTTGTTAAATAATTACAGGTTTCAAGACCCGGTATCGGTGGTATTGATGGCGCGGCGCCGGTAGCAATCAGTACTTTATCGGCTTTGACGCGTTCGCCATTGACTTCAACGGTATCTGAAGAAATGAATTTACCTGTACCTGTAATATACCGGAAGTTGGGTAAATCAGAGACAACATCGGTATATTTCGCCTGTCTGAGGTTTTCCACCAACTCGGTTTTCTGTTGGATAATCGATTTAAAGTCCGTAACCCGGCTAGTCCCCTCAATACCCTGAAAGTGGTGATGGTTCGCCCGATAATGTGCCTCAGCCGCCCGAATTAACGTTTTAGAAGGCACACAACCCACATTCACACAGGTACCACCTATCGGGAGACCGTCGTTGATCAGGGTAACAGTCGCCCCCAGTTCATTAGCTTTTAATGCCGCTGAAAACGCCGCTGAACCCCCTCCAATAATGACCAAATGTTGGCGGTGACCGTCACCCGTAAGTATATGGCTCGGATAACCCGCATCCGACACAACACTCGCTAGAGTGTCTGGATGTGTCTTTTCAGCATCATATATCACCGTTGCCTGTTTATGGGCTAAATCGACCACAGCAGATTGCACCCCATCTACCGTTGCCAGTGCTTTTTCCACTTGCGAAGCACAGCTAGGACACGTTATACCTTCTACCTGTAAAATTGCACTTTGCTGGCGAGTCGTACAGCATGCTTCCATTGTCAGTCTCCTTTATCGGTTAATACTTTGGCAGAATATCCGGCCTTTGCGATCGCCTCAACGAGCTCGGCGGGATGGACGTGGCGATCATCATACGTCACCGTCGCCTGTTTATGGGCTAAATCGACCACGGCAGATTGTACTCCATCTATTTCGATCAAAGCATGCTGGACATGTGCCACACATCCGGCGCAGGTCATACCTTCCACAGATAACGTGACCTGAGCAAACGAAAGGTTCGATTCCACCGTATCTACCGGTCGAACAAATGCGCCACTGTAATACGGAAAGGTCACTAATCCGATAATCACAGGTGCAAGCACCCATAGAAGAATTTTATTGAGTTGGTGTGTTTTGGATGCGGTCTTGGTGTGACACCCACATGAATCTGCATTCTTTGGTTTGCGGTAAACAATGTAAAACGCGGTGAGGAACAACCCAATGGTTAAACCGACAAAAAGAGGACGGTAGGGTTCTATCACACTGGCAAAACCCACACTACCAAACCCCAATAGCGTAACCGCCAACGGTAAAATACAACATGAGGAGGCGGCAACGGCGGCTACGACAGCACCGAGAATGGGAAGTTGGTCGAATTTCATGAAATACCCTCCTTGTAGATTATGGTTTTAGAATAGTTGTGACGGATGTCAGATCACTAGGAGGTCTCTCACGATTGTCGTAACATCGTTGCTAAGGATTCTAGTTCATGTTCATGGGGGAGTCCAACAAGTACAACCGTTCCATTCACCACCAGAGAAGGAACTGCTTTCACGTCATATTGCGCGGCGAGAGCACAACAACTGCCATCCTTGCATTCTGAAGATCGGTGGACTTCAATTTCGACATCCGGAAAGTGATGATGAAGCCGTTGGAGCGTTTTGTCGCACAAGGGACACTCCGCACTAAAGAATTCAACCTTCATCGTTAAGCCTCCTTAACTGGGAGGTTCAAGAGCCTCCAAAATCGGGCAATCACTTGTATTTTTACGATGTTCACAGCAGGTGACCAGCGTGGACAAGGTCTGTTTCATCCGCTGGAGAGACTGAATTTTCAGTTCAATATCCTGAATCTTTGCCTCTGCCAGACTCTTAACCGACTCACACGCCACATCCGCATGAACCCGTAATGCCAGAAGTTCCGCGATTTCTTTGAGTGAGAAACCCAATTCTTGAGCATGTTTAATGAATCGAATTCGTTTCACGGTATCTGACGTGTACTGGCGATAACCTGACTCCGAACGTAACGGTTTCGGAAGGAGTTCTTGGCGTTCGTAGTAACGAATCGTCTGAATATTGACTTGGGCTTGTTTGGCTACTTTGCCAATGGTTAAATATTTCATCGGATCACCACTTTACAAAGTAAAGGTTATACTTAAGTATAGAGTCAAGCGTTTTTTCGACCTGATAGCGTCGTTCACCGTCACTGGACTACTCCCAGCCTCAACAACGTGCTGTTTTTTGGATATTTGCCAAACAGACCAGTCTCCGGCATATCGGAGATGTCACAATGGTAGAATCGGACTGCCTGCCTGAAAAGCACCGGCAAGCCTGATTCGTACCCCCCAATCTAGGTTACATCATGTTGAGAATGTTGAGAGATATTGAAATGAAATGTTGTCTCTTTAATCCAGCAATAGAGCGTGGGCACTACAAAGATGGTAATCACCACGACTAACATCCCACCAAATGTCGGGATTGCCATTGGCACCATGATGTCGGACCCACGTCCGGTGGAGGTCAACACGGGCAACAGGGCGAGCACGGTTGTTGCCACGGTCATCAGTGCCGGGCGCACCCGGCGTTGGCCCGCTTCAATGGTGGCTTCCCGAATCGCATCGATGGATGCCGGAACGCGTTTGGCAAACGTCTGATCGAGATATGTAGCGATAATCACCCCATCGTCACTGGCAATACCAAACAATGCCAAGAAACCAACCCACACCGCGACACTTAAATTGATCGGCTCAATCTGGAAAAGCTGGCGAAAGTCGATCCCAAAGAAGGAAAAATCCAAAAACCAGGACTGACCATACAGCCAAAGCAAAATAAACCCTCCAGACCACGCCACCAAAATCCCGGAGAAGACGAGGGCGGTCGTGGAAATCGACTTAAATTGAAAATAGAGAATCAAAAAGATGATAAATAGCGCCACCGGTAGAATAACGGCCAGTTTTTTCTGTGCCCGAATCTGGTTTTCGTAACTACCGGCAAAGCGATAGCTCACACCGGCGGGTATCTCAAATTCGCCGCTTTCAATCTTCGCTTGCAGATAGGCTTGTGCCTGTTCGACCACATCGACTTCCGCAAACCCCGGCTTTTTATCAAACGTGACATATCCGACTAAAAACGTATCTTCACTTTTGATCACCTGTGGACCCCGGACATATTGGATCTCTGCCAGTTGCCCCAGGGGAATCTGAGTACCTCCCACGGCGGCCACTAAAATGTCTTTCAGGTCTTCAATGTCGTCCCGCAATTCGCGGAGGTATCGAACCCGCACGGGATAGCGTTCGCGTCCTTCGACCGTCATACTGACCGGCTTGCCGCCAATAGCGGTCTCAATCACATCCTGAACCTGTTTGACATGGATACCGTACCGGGCGATTTTATCCCGGTCAATATGAATTTCCAGATACGGCTTACCGACAATCCGGTCTGCATTGACCGCCGCCGGCTCGATGGCGGGCACTTCCCGTAAAAATTGTTCGATCTGCAACGCCACGGTTTCAATCGTTTTGAGATCGGGACCCTTGATTTTGACCCCCATCGGCGCTCGCATCCCGCTTTGCAACATAACAATACGGGTGGCAATCGGTTGTAATTTAGGGGCTGAGGTCGTGCCGGGGATTTCCCCCGCCTTGACAATCTCATCCCAGATATCATCCGGGGATTGGATGCCCGTCCAGGCGCTCCGTCCCGGATTCAGCGCGGGGTCTAGGGCCGGGCGCCATAACCGGAACGGCTGACCGTGTTCATCGGGGATTAACCGATTCTTTTCATCGCGCAGATACGTTCCCCGCACTCGATATGGCTCACCGTCAGGGGCAAGTAAGGGCGTACCAGACACATCCCGAAAATAATCATTTTTAGTCCGGTCATATTTAAATCGCACCCGCCGCCCGTGCTCATCTCGTAAATATTCCGGTTTGTAGTTAATGATCGTCTCGATCATGGAGATCGGGGCGGGGTCAAGCGGAGTTTCTGCCCGGCCGAGTTTCCCCACCGCCTGTTCCACTTCCGGGATGGCATAAAACGCCCGGTCCTGGAGTTGTATCACGTCAAGTACCTCACCGATGGAAGCGTGCGGCATCGTGGTCGGCATGTACAAAAACGAGCCTTCATCAAGCGGCGGCATAAACTCCTTACCCAGTCCCGGAAATTGGTGCAACACCACAGAAACCGGCTTCCAGCGCTTGACCGGCTGGGGCAACCAGCCAAACAGAGCATCAAAACCCAACCAGATCAGCCCTCCAAATAACACAATCAGCGCCGGAAGGCTCAAAAAAAGAATCTTATGGTGCAAACACCACCGTAAAATGGAGGGATACGCCCGTTGAAAAAGCAGAAAAAAGGTCAGAAAGCCGCCGAGGATCATCCCCACAAAAAGAGTGTTCCACAGCAAACCGCGTTCAACCCCCAAAGGTAGCCAGTGCCGGGTGAGTAAAATCAGAACTACCAAAACCACCAGATAATGGGTTAAGTAAGGTGACCATTTATACAGGTAAGAAAGCCACTTTTGGCGGGGTTGAGCGACAGGGCGGACGTCTTGAATAAAACCATTGATACCCATCAAGATCACCAACAACCCGATCCACAGATTCACCATAACGGCTAGGAAACATCCAAGCACTCCAATCAAACTATAGAACAGCCGCCGGACGTAAGCGCTACGCACCTTACCGGTAAATAACAGTTGCGCAAATGGCGGAATGATGGTCAACGCCACGATGATGGAGGCAAAAAGCGCAAACGTTTTGGTAAATGCCAGCGGCTTAAATAGCTTTCCTTCCGCCCCGATCATGGTAAAGACCGGCAAAAAGCTGACAATAGTCGTCGAAACAGCCGTGAGTACCGCCGAACCAACCTCCGTTGATGCCCGGTAGATAACCTCCAGACGCGGTTCGTCGGGATCGGCTTCATCCAAGTGTTTGAGGATATTCTCACAAATGACAATCCCCATATCGACCATCGTCCCGATGGCAATCGCAATCCCGGACAGCGCAACAATGTTGGCATCGACTCCCGCATAGCGCATGGCAATGAAGCACATCAGCACGGCTAACGGGAGCAATCCGGAGATCAATATTGAACTACGTAAGTGCATCACCATCAGAATAACCACGATGATCGTAACCAGAATTTCGTCAGTGAGGGCACTTTCTAACGTGCCGAGGGTCTCATAGATCAAACCGGTACGATCATAAAACGGGACAATGGTGACTTGGCTTACGGTACCATCAGCAAGTGTTTTTTTCGGTAAGCCGGGGGCGATTTCCGCAATTTTTTGCTTCA
The DNA here is from genome assembly GCA_003697105.1 of Gemmatimonadota bacterium. Taxonomy (GTDB): domain Bacteria; phylum 4572-55; class 4572-55; order J002; family J002; genus J002. Next base: position 19,627 of record RFFQ01000003.1, read on the forward strand.
CATTCTGGATGGCTTCCAAGGGATTTTCGCCGTAACGCACCACGACCACCCCGCCAACGACTTCCGCCCCCTCTTTATCCAGTGCGCCCCGTCGTAGCGCAGGACCCAAACTGACATGCGCCACATTTTTGACCAGTACCGGCACCCCATCCACAGCTTTGACAACCGCTTTTTCCAGATCGGATAATGCCTTTACAAAACCAATCCCGCGGATTACATACTCCACTTTATTGATTTCGATGGTGCGAGCGCCGACATCCAAATTTGACATACGTACGGCATTAATCACGTCAGTAAGCGTGATGCCATAAGCACGCATGGCATCGGGGTCCACATCAATTTGATACTCCTGCACAAAACCACCAATCGACGCCACTTCACTGACTCCTGCGGCAGATTGCAAGCCATATTTCACGTAAAAATCTTGAATGGTACGCAGTTCGTGCAAATCCCAACCGCCGGTCGGGTTTCCTTGCGGGTCGCGCCCTTCCAAGGTGTACCAAAAAACTTGTCCCAGTGCGGTGGCATCCGGACCAAGACCCGGACGAACCTCCGGGGGCAACGTGTTGGGGGGAAGACTGCTCAGTTTCTCTAAAATTCGGGAACGAGACCAGTAGAACTCCACATCTTCATCAAAAATGACATAAATTGTTGAAAAACCGAACATGGAGTAACTCCGGATCGTCTTCACGCCGGGAATCCCGAGTAACGCAACGGTCAACGGATATGTCACTTGATCTTCCATATCCTGCGGCGAACGTCCCATCCATTCCGTAAAGACAATCTGCTGATTTTCACCGATGTCTGGGATGGCATCTACGGGCACGGGGTCCCGGGGCAACCCCCCCAGTTGCCAATCAAAGGGAGCCGTCATCAATCCCCATCCGACAAAAAGGATGAGGACGAGGATAACCACAAATTTATTTTCTAAGCAAAATCGAATCAGGGTATCTAAAGGTGATGTTTTCATGAGGTTACATCCTATACTGACAAGGTGATAAAATCCGGGTATAATTCCGTTTCGCTAACCGGTTTGACACCCACACGGCAGTGAATCATGCCAACCCCAAACGTAAAAAGTGGTAGCGCGGCACAACCCACCGTGCCAGCAAGTTTGATTAGCGTAGCAGGATCAACGGCTGCTGATCGACCTGGTCGTCCACCTGAAGTTGCAACAGATAGAAGCCGCTCTTCACGGGCATTCCCTGTGAGTCAATCCCTCGCCAAATCAGGGAATAACGCCCTGCGGACTGGTGATACCGAAAAGATCGCCATACCAAGCGACCCGTAGCATCATATATGTTAAGATACACACTTGCTGAGGTAGTGAGATCATAACAAATGGAGGTATGGGGATTGAAAGGGTTCGGGTAACTTGGAAGCAACCGGAATCTTGCCGGAGTCCCGATGTTAGCCGGTGCCGGGTTAAGAGCAACCATCTCATCTTCAAACTGAAGAACCCGCAAGCCCGTCCCATAATTTCCAACCGTGACATAATCCCCGGAAACAGAAACTCCCACCAATTGACCCGGCGTATTAAAAAAGCCGGCTTCTTCAATGTGGAAGGGGTCACTCACATCAAAAACAACAAGCCCATCCCAATTGCAGGCGGCATAGGCAAAATCCCCCACAACATCCACCTGCCAGACATAATCTTCAACCAGATGGTGTCCCAATTCCACCGGTTCTTGATCCTGTTGAACATCGTAAATACGCAACCCCCCCTCCATCGCGCAGACATACGCTAAATTGCCCTGCACCTGAACGTCCCGCGCCACGCCGGGCGTTGCGGTTGAGCTAATCTCTTGTGGCAGGGTCGGATCACTGACATCAATGATCTGCAAATAACCCGTTAGAAAATCCGGTTGAATGACTGCTAGATAAAGGCGGTCACCCGCTACATCTAACCCAAAAGCGCGGTGATCCGGTGGTAACGGGTATGACCCAACTTCCTGTGGATTTGCCGGATCGGAAATATCAATCACCCGCACGCCCGCGGCATAAGCGGCAACATAGGCATAATCACCAGAGACATGAACATCCTTCGCCTGGTCCGGTAGGGCAACAGACCCGATCTCAACCGGAGCCGCGGGATCGCTGACATCAATCAGATATAGGGCACTACCGGAATAATCGGGAGAATCTAACGTGAGATACGCCACCTGCCCTTCAACCGTCACACCCCAAGAGAAACCTTCCGCCTCAAACTGGCCGGCAAGTCTGGGATGTGTGGGGTCAGCCAAGTCATAAATCAGCAGTCCACCGAAATAATCTGAGACATACGCTATTTGATCCCGGGTAAGCACATCCCAGGTATAAATCGGCGGCGTATATTGGGCAACTTCCTGAGGCGGAACGGGTTGAGAGTACCAGAACACCCCATCTTGATAATCGGTAAAAACAAGAAGGTCATTTGTTACGTCAAGTCCGCGGGGTTCCGGTGTGTTTAACAAACCAACGGGATTAATATTCTGAAAATCTGAGATGTCTAGGAGATGGATTCCATCTGTTTGGGTTGAAACATAGGCGGCCGTTTCTCCCACCACAAGCTCGGTAGCACCGGGCAGATGGTAAAATCCCACTTCCAGAAGTAATTCTGGATTGGAAAAATCCACGATAGAGACACCCAATGCCGCATCTGCAATAAATACAAAGGAGTCTCTCACAAAAAGGGAGCGGGGAGTTTCCAATTGGGAAAAAACACCGATTTCCACCGGCATCTCAGGTGTAGTGAGGTCAAAAAGGTATAAGAATCCTCCGTCACCATCCGCTGCGAGAACAAAAAGCCGCTCATTTTGGGCGCTCACCCGCCCGACCGGTTCCGCCAGCGACAGGTAATCCAAAACCTGCGGATTCGCCGGATTGGAAACGTCCAAGATCGCCACATTTTGTTGTTCCACAACATAGGCGTACTGCCCGGCAACAGCGACATCAAAAATACGAGCTTCTGGATTAAAGGCGCCTACTTCCACCGGATTCAGCGGGTCTGAAACATCCACAATCCGCAAACCGGCACTTTGGGCGGCAATATAGAGCAAATGACCCTCTTGAACCATTGCGGTCGCACGCTGATTGAATGCCGGGTCGTGAAAGGTCGCTACCGATCGGGGTTGAAGCGGGTCGCTGAAATCAATCACCGAGAGTAAAAAATCGTTAGTGACATCCGCCAGCACATACGCATACGGGTCATCTACAATCACGGAATGCGGTTGTCCGAGGGTGAGTTGCCCGACCGGCGTAACATTCCAACGGTCTTGGGCAACACCCACGGATGCGGCTATCATCAATAAAATCAACATACTAGAAAAACAAAAACGCATGGATACCCCCATTAGTAGAAATGAATTTCACTATATACACACTTCGCCTTATCTTAACTTCATAACTAAGGGATTATGGTTTCAATTTGTTCCCCACAGCGGAGCATCTGCGCACCAAAATAGGGATTTTCCACACCCGGTTTATTTTGCAACCAATCCGCCCCCTGGTCCCCGAATGCCATCGGGCAATGAAAAACCAACACCGGTTGAGTATCGCTAATGTCAAATTGTTTCGCCACGGAAATCAGTGTCGTGGAGAGTTTCTCAAACTTCGTACGGGCAATGTCGATAACAATGGCACGCGCTATACCGGCGGCGTTATCTTTTAGCACTGGTAAATGGCTCATCCATAGATGGTGGGCGTCATCTTGTAACACGCTCATATCCACGTTTTCCAAAGCACGAGTCATGGCGTTTCCAGCGGCTTTGGCGTCCTCTAAATTATCATGACTGAGGGCTTGCTGTATCTCAAAATAGGCGGAAAACACGGCATCCAATTGGCGCTGAAACACGGGTGGTACTTCCAGCAATGAGGGGGGAGATGATGCCGCTACCGGAGTCCTCGCCACCGGCATCTCCCCATGCTGATGGGCGGACGAGGTTGCACCCCCTTCTGGATTCATCATACTCGGTTTGGCAAGGATTTGCAACGCACTATCAATCTTGAAGTTACCATAAGTGACAACGTGTTCACCTTCACCGAGTCCTCGCTTGACAATGTAGAAATCACCCACGCGGTCACCCAACACGATTTCGCGCCCTTCAAACACACCTTCTTGTTCGGGGTCTGCCACATACACAACGGCACGTTTCCCGGTAATCAAGGGTGCTGAAGCGGGGATAACCAGTGGGGGTCTTGTCGTGCTGGGATCGGCTTGGAGGAGGGCCCGCACGAACATTTCCGGCTTGAGCTTACCCTGTGGATTCGGAACACTCACCCGGAAGTTCACTGTGCGCGTGTGAGGATTTAAAATGGGGTCAATAAATTCAATATTCCCTGTAAATGACTCACCGGGATAGGCTTCGGTGGTCAATTCTACCGGCAACCCTTCATGAATCCAGGATAAATCGGATTCATACGCCTCCAGCCAGACCCACAAATTGGAGAGGTCGGCTAAGGTGTAAATTTCGGTGCCCGTGTTGACATACATGCCTTCCACCGCATTCTTATGGGTCACGATACCGCTGGCGGGCGCTAACACCGTAATATGGTCTTCCGCCGAGCCTCGATCTTGGATGGCTTGAATCTGAGCGGCGGAGAGTCCAAATAGTTCTAGTTTTTTCCGGCTGGCATTCACCAGCACGTCAGACTTCAACCGTAATGCTTGCAAATACTCTTCTTGCAAGGTCAACAGCTTCGGGCTGTAAACATCCGCCACCGGTTGACCGTTGTTGACGGTGGTACCGGTAAAATCAATATGTAATTTGTCAATCCGGCCCGGGATCCAGGCGGTGATTTTGGTCAGGCGGGTTTCATCCACATCCAATTTACCGACCAGCCGTAGTTCTGCCGACAGCGCGCGGCGTTCCACGGGGGAGGTTTGAATGTGTGCCAATTTGATCGCCGCCGGTGAGAGTTTAATCTGGCGGGGATTGTCACTTTGATGGTCATCACCGGTGCTTACGGGGATCAGTTCCATGGCACAAATGGGGCACAACCCCGGCTTGGGTTGGCGGATTTGGGGGTGCATGGAGCAGGTCCATTCCGTGACCGTGGCTGTGGATTCCGGCGCTGATATGGACGGTGCCGGACTCCCACCACCGCGGACGATAAAACCGGTGGTGAATGCCAAACCAACAAAAACCAGCAAAATTGCCCATTGTTTGCGGGTAAACATGTAAATCACCTCACAGTTAGGAAGTTTAAAATAGGTCACAACGACCCCAAGAGAAGGCACAGCGAATCCAATACCGTCCTCATAGAGCCGGGCGAATTAAAGAAAATCACCTAAACTGAGAGGGGAATCAAATGATCAGAGGTGGCGAAAATCCGGGGAAAATTAGTGTGGGATACGGTATGGCGAGATCAGCGTAAGTGAGGGATTCCCAAGTGACACATTGCAGGGAACTTTCAGGTTGAACACCAAGGGTAAAAATGGGGGAAAGTACCTGATCGGAGATCGATGGTTGCTCAACCAAGATATGGCAACAGGGAGTTTGCGCCAACCCGTCTGCGGTAGGGCGGGGAACGGCACAGCATGAGCTGGCATCACCCCCGGTATACACCTGCACCTCTTGAAAATCTCGCATCAGACAGGTGTGATACTGCAATGGCAGCCCGAGGGTCGCAACACTGTAAATCAGAATAAAAATAAATGATACAGATTGACGCATGAAAACTCCAAAGAAAGCGGCACAACACGTGCGCCGCTTGCAGAACCTACTTTTTCGGTTTATCCAACTGAGCGTTTAATTTCGCGTTCAGTGCGGCTTTTTTTCGCTTGAGATAGGCTTTGCGGCGTTTACGCTTACGGTGTACCCGGTGCGGTTTACTCATAGTTCACCTCCTTTCCCGAACATAGAAGATAAGTAATTGACATCACTACAATTAAATAAAATTCTGGAAAAGAGGCAAGGCTTAATTTACCGCTTACAGACGTTCAATAACCTTTTTCAGACGAGATTGCACCTCTTGGGCAACCGTCCCCAGTTGGTCGTTTTGTATGGCTTGCATCGAAGCCAACGGGTCAACGGCGGCAACCTCAATGCGACCATCATCCAATTGTTGGACAATTACATTACAGGGTAACATGGTGCCAATTTTATCCTCTGCCAACAGTGCCTTATGGGCAAACGGCGGGTTACAGGCGCCCAAAATACGGTAAGGACGGAAATCCACATCCAGTTTTTTCTTTAAGGTCGCCTTGACATCTATTTCGGTGAGAATACCAAATCCTTCTTTTTGGAGTTCTTCCGTAACCCGTTGTATCGCTTGATCAAACGTAGTATCTAAGATCGTGTTAAAGTAGTAACTCATTGATAAACCTCATATTAGGCATTAGGGTTTAGAGTAGATTGAAGCCGTGCTTTGATCGGTTCCCACTCAGTAGCTAAGATACGGTAATAGACCGAATCCCGGTAGCGACCATCCGGTAAAATCATGTGATGGTGTAAAATCCCTTCTTGTTTCGCACCAAGCCGCTCAATTGCCCGCCGGGAACGGGTATTGAGTACATCCGTTTTGAATTCGACCCGGATGCAATTCCAGACCTCAAAGGCATGGGTCAGCATCAACCATTTTGCTTCGGTATTCACGGCGGTGCGTTGAAATCGGGGTGTAATCCAGGTCCAGCCAATTTCGACGCGTCGGTGTTCCGGTGCGATATTACCAAAGCGAGTGGAACCAACAACCGTATTGGTGGCGGTATGCACTGTGACAAAAGGCAACGCAACGCCTTGTGCTTGTTGGTCCAATGCCGCACTAACATAAGCCACCATATCTTCAGGGGTGGCGACGATACTCGTCATATACTCCCATATTTCAGGGTAATTTGCCGCTTGGAACAGTGCCGGAATATGATCGCGCGTCAGTGGCTCTAACCGGACAAACGGCCCTTCCAAAATAACCGGTTCAATCTTCATAAATAAAACCGAAATCCTGCCGCCAGGATGATTTTAGCAACCTCCTGGCGGCATAGATTAATTAGTGGTTATGCCCCGAATGGTCTGATTTACTCTTGGTATCATCCATTTTATGGGCTTCATCATGCTTCATACCCTCTTTTTGGGGTGCTTCGGCAAAGATAATACCTTCTGCTTCCAGTTCCGTCATTCGTTCTTCGGTCATTTTGGATTCACAACTGGCGCAACAAAAATAGACCCGCTTCCCGTTTATATCTTTATACACTTCCTTGTCGATGGGATTTCCCATGATCGGACACACCGATTGCAAATGTGCCACGGTAATGCCCTTATCCGCCATTTCTTTGGCATATTTATCAAAATTGGCTTCGACATCTTTGTTGCAGTCGGCACAACAGGTGTAAATTCGTTGCCCATCTTTATCCACATACGAATTTTTATCAATTTCATGCCCGCTTATAGGGCAGGTGGTTTGTAATTTGACCCCGGTGTTGCCTTCTTCCGTACTCGCCTTTAATTTTTCCATATACTTATCGGGATTTGCTTCAAAGGCTTCTTTACAGTCGGCGCAACAAAAATAGACCTTTTGCCCATTATGCATAACAAACACAGAGGGGTCAACCGCTTCACCACCAACGGGGCAAACTTTGTTAGTAACTTCTTCAGCGGGTTTAACGTCAGCTTGTTTTGCCAGAGCAATATCCGCCGAAAAAAGTGACAGGGAAAACGCGATGATCATCGCGAACAGAAGAAATTGAATTTTACGCATGGTAAAATCCTCCTTTTTAAGGGGTGTGAGAAAGCGGGCGTCCCACAATTTTTTCCAATGACGCCCAAGTTTGGTAAAATTTAGAAAGTCTCGTAACATATTGTAATTGGTGTTCTCGCAATGCTTGCTCCGCCGAAATCAGCGTTAAAAAATCCACCAAATCGGTTTGATAAGCGGCAAGCGCCGCCGAGACCGTTTGCTCCGCTTGGGGTAGAATTTCCGTGCGGTATATCTCGATCTGCTCTTGAAGTGCGTTCAGTTCCGCCAGTGTGGCGTTAAATTCAGCCGCTAACCGGTCTTGTATCACCTGTAATTCGGCATCCCGTTGCGCTTTTTTCTGGTGGGCACTACGGATACGAGCCGGTACATCTCCATTCGCCCACGGCAAAAACGGCAGGGTCATGGAGAATCTGCCCATCCACGCATCGTCCATACCATTCATACGGGTGTAGCCCCCCATCAACGTAAAATCGGGTTTTGCCTGTAATTCCGCCAGATGAATATCCACATCACTTTTCTTGATCTGCAATTGAGCGGCAACCAACAGGGGCTGGGTAGCAATGAGTTTTGGCGTCAGGTAATTGGGCACACGAGGAGATTCCGACGGGACGGTTGTATGCTCCAACGGGGTTTCCACCGGACGGTGGAGGAGTTGATTCAATGTTGCCAATGCCGACTGTCGTTGCTGCTCCAACACCAAGCGAGCCGTTTTTAGTGCCGACTGTCGCGTTTGCGCTTGCAAAACATCCGCTTGTGATGCTTGGTCTGTTACATATTTTGCCGTTGCGACCTCCACAAATTGAGCGGCAAGTTGTTGCTGTTCCGCGTTAATCTCCAATGCCCGGTCCACTTGGTACAACTGATAATATGCTTGTTGCACCGCCGCCCGGACTTCCACCCGGCGCGCGTCGATCAGTGCATGTTGAACATTCGCCTTTGTTTCCGACTGCCGGCGCAGAGTCTTCAATTTACCCGGATAAGGAAACATTTGCTGTAACATAAACATTACTTCGCGGGTGTCGCCTACATCTGCCGGATTAAGTGGCGTCCCCCGAAACTCGATCATAAACATCGGATCGGGGAGTTCCGAGACCGCGCGGGATGTCTCCTGCGTTGCCTGGTACGTCGCTTCTACCGCTTGAATTTGGGGATTTACAGACAACGCCATCTCAATGAGTTCGTCTACGGATTGTCCATACAGCACAGCGGGCGACATCATACTAATAAACACTATAAAAATCAATAGATTATTCATGATTCAACCTGTTTTGGAATGAATAGAAATCGAACCGGTTTCAACCAGAATCCGAAAACCAGCCATCAACCAAACGGGTGAATCAATTGAGCAGGGGTAAGTTTACAGGGGGAGAAATATTGAGGAGACGGACATCCATCGGAAGTTCCGGTAAAGTGATCTCCGGCAAATCATGGTCCACAAGCGCCAGTGTGGGGGAAGCAACTCCCATAAATTCAGCGGGAACGTTAAAGACAAACAGGTCTGTTGCCAGAAGATCGATAGCGAGATGGCAACAGGGTACTTTATTCCATCCATCCGCGGTGGTGGCTCCGGCACAACAGGATCGAACGGGGTGTCCCCACATCATTTCTGTATCGATTCGCCCGCTCATATCACAGGTATGAACGGCAATCGAGACACCCAATAACGGGGTCAAAAAGACAACTAAGATGAAAAGAGTTACCAGTTTACGCATGAGGACTTACCAACATAACGTGGTTAAGGCTTGAATTATAAAGCAAGCATACCCTCTTCGGATCACAATTTTATCACGTAGTCATCAAAAGTTGCACAATAGCACGTCTCATTACGGGGGGCATCAGACCCATCCCTGACTTTTCAGAGTTTCGCCTTCAGCACTAATCACCAAGCCCTCGCAAGAGGGCATTTGATTGATAAAATGGATACCCTGCTCTGGGGACATCACAAAGACGGTTGTAGATAATGCATCGGCTTCCATAACCGAACGTGCCCGCACGGAAACACTGGCATTCAACTGCGGGGATTTCCCGCTCACGGGGTTGACAATATGGTGGAATAGCTTCTCTTGATCGTAATAAATTTCATAATTTCCGGAGGTAGCCACCGCACCGTCATTCATGGCGAAAATTGCCGGGTAGTGTCCTTTTTTGGCGGGGTCTTCCACGGCAACCGTCCACGCATGAGCACCTTCTTTTTTCCCTTGCGTGATAATATCTCCACCCGCATTGATCAAGAAATGTTCAACCCCATATCGCCGGAGCACCGCCGCCGCCCGATCCACAATGTAGCCTTTCGCGATGCCATCCAAGGTGATACCCATACCCGGTTTGGCAAACCGAATCCCCGATATATCCCAGTGAATGTTACGTGCATCCACACGGGTTAAAACGGATTCCAATTCATCCCCGACCAACTGACCTTTTGTGGACTGAAACAGATCGACCAGTGGTAGTACCGTGATGTCAAATAAACCGTGGCTGAGCCGGTGATAGCGCAATGATTCCTGTACCAGATTCATCATTTCAGGTGGGGGATGATCCAGCGAACCCGTCTTGTTCAGGTGAAAAAGAGGGGAATCACTATCATGCCGACTCAAGATGGCACTCAGCCGGTCAATTTCGGCATACGCCTGGCCCATCGCCTCTTCTGCCCGTTGAGCAGAGGCATCAAAAAGGGTCATGGAGACGAACGTCCCCATCTGGATTCGATTATCGGCAACATGGTACAGTCTGCGGTTAAATTTAAAGAGACCGGTGGTGGCTTGTAACGTTCCACCAGCCGCCATACCAAGTGTTAAAACCCCGCAGGCTTTGAGGAACGTTCGCCGGTCCCATTGGAGATGTTGTGGATTACGATTTTCGGTTTCAGTCATGTTGAACCCACTCCATTTTCGAGTTATCAGATACCGTATGGTCACATTTGTTCTTAAAAAAACAACTGAGGCACTCCTTGCGGAATAGCTCGGTGCAGCCCTTTGAGCCTTTGTGCGCCAGCAATTGAACACCCAACCAACTGATCATCAATAGCGGAATCAGGACTCCCGCCAAAAGGAAATGGTACAGCATCAACTACCACCCCCTAAGCCGGCAAAGCCCATGAACGCCATGGAAAGAATACCCCCCACCAACAGCACAATGGCAATCCCTTTGACAATACTCGGTGTATCTGCCAGATCAAGCTCCTCGCGGATACCCGCCATCAGCACCAGCGCCAAGGAAAACCCCGCCCCAGCACCCAGCGCAAAGAAGATAGACTGAACAAGATTATACTCCCGGCTGGTCTGAAAGAGTGCCAACCCTAAAATAGAACAGTTGGTGGTAATCAGCGGTAAGAAAATCCCTAATGCCCGAAAGAGTGCCGGGCTGAATTTTTTGATGAACATTTCCACTAATTGAACAGAGGAGGCAATCACAACGATATACGAAATCAAGCGCAAATAGGGTGCACCTATCGCTTCCAGCGCAATGTTTATCCCAAAAGCACACAGGGAACTGACCAACATCACAAATGTGACAGCCATGCCCATCCGCGAAGCCGTCTCAATCTTACCAGAAACACCCAAAAAGGGGCAAATTCCGAGAAAATAACTCAAAACAAAGTTATTGATCAAGGCGGCACTGATAAAAATAAATCCGGGCGAATCTACACTCATACCTCACTCCTTTTCACGGATCGTTCCCGTAGCCATGCAAACAACATCAACCAGCCCCCGAGTACAAAAAAAGCGCCGCCGGGCAAGACCATAATCACCCACGGTTCAAAATTGGCAGGCATGACCCGGAAACCGGCAAAGGTACCGCTACCGAGGACTTCGCGCACCACACCGAGACTCAACACCGCTATGGTAAATCCGAAACCCATCCCCAGCGCATCCAAAATCGATTTGAATACCCCGTTTTTGGAAGCGAAAGCCTCTGCTCGGCCCAGAATGATGCAATTTACCACAATCAGCGAAATAAACGCGCCCAACGCTTTATGAACTTCCACACTGATTGCCTGAATGAGGTATTCCACAACGGTCACAAAGGTGGCAATAATCAAAATATAGGTAGCAATCCGTACCTGTTTGGGGATCAGCTTACGAATCAAGGAAACCGAGATATTGGACATCACCAGTACAAATGTGGTTGCTAAACCCATTGCCAGTGCATTAATGACAGAATTTGTCACCGCCAGCACCGGACACATTCCCAGCGCCATCACAAAAACGGGGTTTTCCTTCCAGATACCTTTCAAAAAAACATCCATGTTTTGCGGTTCTGCGGTCATTTTTACCTCTCAATTTGCGGGGAAATCGGCCGTTTTCAACTGATCCAGATGGCGAGCAATGATGGGAATCACTTTCTCAGTACTGCTTCTGAGAATTTTGGAAACCGCGGTAGAGGAAATGGTCGCTCCCGTAATCGTATCAATCTGCCAAGGTTTATTCTTTTCCCCCGGCTTGACCCACTCAATAGGGTGAGTAATACGACTCTTATCCGGCGTCAGTGATACATCTAATGCTTCAAAATTCTTCAAAAAATGCGGGTCTTTTTCAATTTTATCACCCAGACCGGGGGTTTCCTTACTTTCCAGCACTTTCAACCCGATGATCGCCTCTTTTTCCGGTGAATAGCCATATACTAACCGGATCAACTCCTGAAAGCCTTGCCCGCTGGCGGCTACAGCGACACCCATCAAGTGATGGTCTTCCCCGTAACAGGCATAAATTTGGGCATTCATTGCCGCTTCACCGGTGACTTCCACTAAATTGGAATCTTCAATTTTATAGGCGATCTTGTGCGTCGCACCTTTGATCACCTCATTAAAAAGTGCTTTTTCCAGATACACCGCTTTGTTTTTATTGATAACCGGTAGGGTGAGCTGGTACGTCAGAACGATTAAAATTCCAGCTAAAAAACCGACCCCACCCATAGCGGCAATCATGTGGAAACTACTTGCCTGCGGAACTTCTGAAATAGGTTGTGTTTGGATTTCTGCCATGACCTCAACCTACCGTTGTCTGTTTGATCAATGCCACATGATACGGGAACAGTTCACCCGTCATAATTCCTCGGGTGATTGCGGGGTCTTGGTTCATAAAGGCTTCTGCCGCTTCATCAGTTTCCGCCTCAAAGATCACAATCCCAAACGCATGTTTTGCCGCATTCAGGGTTCGACCGGCTAAAATTACCGTTCCGGCATCACAATGTGTTTTTAAGTGATTAAAATGATCCGTAATAATTTGATTGTCAGCTTCCGTCCATGCCGAATCATCATGTAACCGCGGAATCAACGAAAGTTTATACAGATACTGGTTCATTGGGTCTCCTTCACCGCCCCGTAAATTCGGGGTTGGGTCAATCGATTAATGATCGGGGTAGCGGCATTCATCAATAAGATGGAATACATGACGCCTTCCGGCAAACCGCCAAACTCCCGGATGACAATCACCAAAATTCCGATTCCGATGCCAAAAATCCAGCAACCGAGCGGTGTTACCGGCGATGTTACCATATCGGTTGCCATAAAGACCGCTCCCAGCACCAATCCTCCCGAAAGCAGATGAAAGATCGCCGGTGGAAACGCCTCTGGGTTCAGAAGATGCAGTACAGACGCTAAAATAAAAACTGTGGCAAAAATGCTGACCGGAATCCGCCAGTTAAACAGGTTCCGCACCGCCAGATACAACCCCCCCATCAAAATAACAACGGCGCATGTCTCCCCTAAAGACCCCGCGGTATTGCCAAGAAAGAGTTCCATCATACCGGTCGGTTGGTTACCCCACTTCATCATTGCTAGCGGAGTTGCGGCGGTCGTGGCATCAATGCCGGTACTGGTCATAAATGGTAGCGCAAAATTTGCCCCGCGTACCTCCCAAAAACCACTAAAATTGCCTTGTGGACTCCACGTCGTCAGAGAAACCGGGAAAGCGGCTTGCAGAAAAGCACGCCCGACCAATGCCGGGTTGAACACATTATAGCCAATGCCACCAAAAATCAACTTTCCCAGCCCAATGGAAGCAACCCCACCGACAAATGCCATCCATAACGGTATCCCCGGGGGTAAAGTTAATGCCAGTAGAATTCCGGTAATCATGGCACTCCCGTCCCGAATGGTACGTTGGGTAAAAACCCATTCGGTTAAGATCGCTCCAGCCACACATGCCCCGGTCACCAGCAGAGCACTAATTCCAAAATAGTACGTCGCTGCCAACACCACCGGAACAAGGGTAAAGACAACCTGCCACATAATAAACGGAGTAGAGGTTGCATCCTTCAAAAACGGCGATGTCGAAAGCAATAAAGGTTGTGTTTTCATAAGGCTTATCCTGCATTCCACAAGACGTCATTTATCATTACGTCATTCATCATTGCCCACTGCCAACTATTCACTGTTTACGGGCTTGTTTTTCCCGGATCATCCCTTTGGCAACCCGGAAGCGTTGCACCAACGGAATATTTGAAGGACAGACGTACGAGCACGATCCGCACTCCACGCAATCCATCAAGTGATAATTTATCATTTCTTCATACCGTTTGACCCGCGCCAGTTGGCCCAGCCGGCTGGGGTTAAGGAAAACCGGGCACGCCTCCACACAGCGAGAACAATGGATACACGCATATTCATGGCGCGGACGGATGAGTTCTTCGGTCAGACAGACAACCCCAGAGGTACCTTTCATGACCGGCACATCGAGAAACACCTGCGGTGCACCCATCATGGGACCGCCAAACAAAATCTGACGGGTGTCATCGGTGATACCACCACAATAAGCGAGCAGATCGCTGAGTTTGGTGCCAATTGGCACGGTCAAATTTGCCGGACGGTGGATACCCGGACCGGTTACGGTCACCACTCGCTCAATTAAGGGCTGGTTGAAGCGGACGAGATCACCAATCCCAGCCATCGTTCCCACATTATTGACCACAACTTCGGCATCAATCGGCAATTTCCCACTCGGAACCTCCCGGTTAAGTACCGCCGTAATCAGCATTTTCTCCGCACCTTGGGGATATTTCGTCTGTACCGGCACCACTTCACAGTTTAAATCGGACGGCACGGTTGCTTGCAGACGTGAAATGGCATCGGGTTTATTGGTCTCCACGCCAATATAGGTTTTTTCCGCACCCAAAATCTTCATACAGACCCGGATACCCAGATAAATCGAATCGGTTTGTTCCAGCATCAGCCGGTGATCCGTCGTCAAGAACGGTTCGCACTCTGCCGCATTGACAATAAAAAATTTAGCGGTTTTTCCTTTAGGAGGGGTCAGTTTCACGTGCGTCGGAAATGCCGCCCCACCTAAGCCGACAAATCCACCGGACTGAATAAACTGAACCAACTCTGGCGGGGACAGATGCTCCCAATCCAGTTGTTTTTCATTATAAAGCGTTTGGGGTGAGAAGGGGTCCCGCTCAATCACAATCGATTCCACCATCTTGCCGGTGGGATGGTGGCGCAGTTCAATCCCTTTGATAGTACCCGTCACGGATGCGTGAAGTGGAACGGAAACAAAACCACTTGCCTCCGCAACCGGTTGCCCCCGAAAGACCTTATCCCCTGCCTTAACAATGGGTTTGGAGGGGGCGCCTAAATGCTGGCTCAGCGGCAAAACATATTCATCCACAAATGGCATCCGCTCAATGGGTAAATCTTTGGTAAAATCTTTGTATTCAGAGGGATGAATCCCGTGCTTAAACGTTTTCGCCGGATTCAAAAAATGAAGTAGTGCCGTCATAATCAAAAAAACCAGAAATACGTGAAAAGAGTAACACCAATGCCGGTCATGACATTCATGGGAACACCAATTTTGAGAAAGTCACGGAAGCAATAACCCCCCGGACCATAAACCATTAAATTCGTCTGGTAGCCAATCGGTGTAGCAAAACTAGCCGATGCCGCGATGGTCATCGGGATAACCAACAATTTGGGATCAAAACTCAGGGTTTGTGCCGCTTCTAGGGCAATCGGGAACATGATCGCGGCGGCGGCGTTGTTGGTAATCATCTCTGTGTAAATACTGGTCAGAAAAAAAATCCCAGCAATAACTCCCACCGGACCAAAAAATGAGACGAGGTCAATCATGTGGGTTGAAATCCATGTTGCTAAACCGGAATTTTCCAATGCCCGCCCGACACCAAAGGCAGACGCTATCGCCAACAACACCCCCCAATCCACCGATTTTTGAGCGGTCTCCACACTGATGATGCGCAACGCCACCATCAATACTGCCGTACACGCCGCGGCTAACACCATGGGCATGATGCCGGTGGTTGCCACTAAAATCATCAATATCAGCAGTCCAAGCGCCAGATTTCCTTTCCATCTGGGCTTAGAGAAGACCTCCAAACTGGGTGAAACCAATAAAAAATCCGGCGAGTGGTACCAGCGGGCATCAAACCCCTTTTTGGACAAAATAAAGAGTGTATCACCCGGGCGAAAAACAATATCCCCCACTTTTTTGTTAATCCGGTGTCCGCTACGATGAATCGCCAGAATCACGGCATCAAACCGGCTGCGAAAGTTGCTTTCCCGCACAGATTGCCCCACCAGCGAGGAGCGTTCCGAAATGACCGCCTCATACGTATTCAGTTGGTCGGAGTCAAAATCGGCAAGGTTGAACTCACTATCCCGCACCGCATACAAACCGTGCATTTTTTGCAGTTCGTAAATCGTCTCCGGCAATCCCGTAAAAAAGAGCCGGTCTTTCTCCAAAATAATCTCATCCGGTGCAACGGGCGCGATAATTTCGCCATCCCGAATAATCTGAAATAAAAATAAGCCCTGCAAATGGCGGAGTTTGGCATCATCAACGGTCTGGTTGAGTCCCGGGTAATCTGCCGAGACACTCATTTCTACCACAAATTCACGGGTGTGGTCACCCAAATCAACAATGGGGTCTTTCTTTGACGGCAATACAAAATAGCTCACCAATGATAACCCGAACAACAAGATCACGGTCAGCGGCAAGCTGATTTTGGTGAGTTCAAAGAATGAAAACCCATCCAGCCCATGATCCAGCAACATCCCATGCACCACTAGATTGGTGCTAGTGCCGATCAACGTACAAGTCCCCCCTAAAATTGCCGCGTACGAAAGCGGAATCAGGAACTTCGATGCCGGTTGGTCCATCCGTTTTGCCCAGTTTTTGACCACCGGAATCAACGTTGCCACAATGGGGGTGTTGTTCAGGAACGCCGACAGGGTTGCCACCGGTATCATCAACCGCAGATACCGTAAAACCGTGGGGGTCTGGCGGTCTCCGAGTAAACCGTAAATGAGTTTATCAAATGAACTGGAGCTTTGCAACGCCGTGCTGACCACAAACAAAAACCCAACCGCCAACATGCCTTTGTTGGCGAATCCGGCAAATGCCTCATCCACACTAACGACACCCCCAATCGTCAATAAGAGCAGTGCCCCCAAGATCGTAATATCCGGTTTGAACAGCTCGGTTGCCAGCACAATAGTCATCAACAGCAGGATGAAGGCAGTGTACCAGAGTTCAAAATCCATGTTTTCAAGGAACATCTAATTTAAGTGTGATCACCATTACCCGCTAACGTTAGCAGGTACTCCCGGAAACTGGCACGGAAATTCGGGTCGTTGCCCACATACGCCATCAATTTTCGGCGTAGCCGATCCAGATAAATTTGCCCGTGTTGTTGGTCAAGAGTGGCGAGCTGGGCTTCATAATCCGCAATTAAAGCGGCTTTTTCCTGCTCAAACTGATCGATCATTTCGCGTTTCGCCTGTTCGATGATCTGCTCATTTGCCGGGGAATAAATTCCGGCTAATTCCTGCAATAGTCGCCAAAAGCGGTGTCTATCTTCAATTTCTGCAATAAGTTGTGGCGAAAGCAACGCCCGTAATTTCTCACCATTCTGAGTGGTAAACATCACGTAAGCGGCATAATACGCCCGATCCGCCACCGGAAGTTGTAGATAATCTGCTAGGGGTAATTGATTTTGATCCCATTGCTGTTTTGGCAAAAGATTGATTTGCGACCGGAACCGGGCTTCTGTTAGGGCAAAATCGGCGAATGTTAAGCCATTAAACAGATCAGACTCCACTGCTGGATTGCCCGCCAGATTCAATACCGGTTGTCCCGGCGGGTACGTAAACACCGGAAACGTCCGGCTTTCCACCGCCAAGCGCCCTTGAGCAAACACCTGATCCGGAGCAATCCCATGGCTCGCCGGTTCGGGAGTGTAAATATTCAAAACCGCGGGACCGTCCCACAGCACCGCATCCCTCACCCCTTTGAGCAAATGACCGGGAGTCCCGACACTACTTTGCACCACATAGACTCCGCGGTGCATTAGCGCCAGCAAGCCAAATTCCCGCCGGTACCGCCGTGCCGCGAAACTCGCGCCGTTAGACTGCCCGCCAGTTGCCGTGAAGCCCTGTGTATCCAGCAGCACTATCTTGACCGGCAGGTGGCTTGCCATCAGGCGGGAAACCGCTTCAAATCCGGCTTCACCGAGTGCGCCATCACCCCCGACTACCAGTAGCGGCGGGCACAATTCCCGCTCTGCCGGACTAAAATCTTTGATGCTAAACTGCGCAAAAAAGGCATCGTGTTCTGCGGCACGATAAGCATCATCAAGTTCTAACTCCGCCTGCCGGATAACCTTAAACGTCTCCGCCATTTTGCGTTGAATGCCTGCTAGCAAGCCTTCCGCCACAGCGGCGGCATCACCGTACCCTTGATTCGCCCATGGAAACGGAAACGGATTGTAGGGATACGTGCCCCCCCAAAAGAGTACACTACCCGTAGCTAACGCCATTGCCAACCGCGCCCGGCCGTCACCGTTAAAACCGGTTTGATACCGTTGCTGAAGGTCGATCAACTGTTGCCGCAAGTTTGTTAATCGTTCCAGTTGGCGTTTATCCAATTGGGGGAGCGGCGCATCGGTCGCCAACGCCACTAGCGTTTGGGGGTCAATGTGTTTTTGTTCCAATGCGGCGAGTTTTTTCCCAAACAGGTCAAAGTCATTGATATGGAGGGAATGGGTCATCTTCCCCTGTAATTTCAACTCGATCTGGTTCACCAGATCGGATAATCTTGCGCGGAACTGTTCGATTCTGGGCTGCATAACGGCTTCAATGGCAGCCGCCACCAGATGAATGGCAATTTTAGACCCACTACCGGGGAAGGCACCATCCCCACCGATCAGCGAATGGTACACTTTCGGGTTTAACAAGCGGTAACCTTCGGTTTGGAGGTCGTCTTTATCGATCAGCGCTTCAATCTGATCCGTTGAGGGGGCGGGTAACTGCCGTAAAAAGTCACCCTGCCGTTGTGCCGATTCTAACCGTTCCGCAGTCTGGGCGACCATCTCAATTGCATTTTCGGGGCAAACCGCCGCACACAAGCCACACATTTTACAGGCTTGCGGGTCCACCGCTATCGTGAGAAGACCTTGCCGAAACGAGGTAAACGGGAAACCGGCAACCTCACCCCGCAATTGATTGAAATCATGCTGAATCGCTGCTTGTTGGTCCCCTTTCAAGTTCATCAGGGACATCAGCTTGTCGAACGCTTGCTGTAACAGGACATCGACCGTTGCCAACTCGCTGGAATTCGCTTTATCAAGGATTTTCTGAGCTTGCTTTGCCAGATGATCTGCCATGCGTTGAAGTTGAATCATCGACTCGCCACGTGCCTGACATGCTTTGATCCCCGTTTGAATGATGGAACCAATATGTTGCGCCGTTACGGGTAGCGCCATATCGGGGCAGGTGGTCCAGCAGAGGTTACAGCCGGTACACCGGCAATGATCAATCTGCGGGAGTTGGGTGCAATACGCACTCATATCACGAAACGCCGCACTGCGTGCCGGAATGACGCCTGCCGCTACAAACGGGTCGGGCAGCGCCTGATCCGGTTGCGCCGTTTCATAAAAATAACCCACCGAATCCCAAAAACGGGCTAAATCTGGCAGTTTGCCATCGGGTTGGCTGACCTGCTTCACCGTCCAAGGGGGTGCCGGTTCAAATATGCCCACCCCTTCATGATCGGGCATCGCTTGCCAGTCCAAAGGCTGTACCATTTCTGCACCGTGGATCATCATCTTGAAATTGAGGTCAATCACCTTTTTGGATTTCCCAAACTGTGCTTCTAATTGGCGGCGATAATGCCCGCGTAGCGGCTCTAAATCATCAGCGGAGAAATCCTCACAGACCTTAAAAAACGCCCCGATCAAGGCTTGATTTGCTAACCGGTCATCATACCGCCCATCTGCCGCCATCGATTGTAAAATGTGCTGGGCATTGATCAGGTAAATACGGGCGTTTAACGCCTTGACCTGCCGCTTGACTTTATCCGGCAGGCGTAACCAAAGTTGGTCGGGAGTCTGTTCAGATTGTACCAGTAGGATACCGTTTTCCTTGAGATGGGCAAAATTAGCGGCATTATGAAAAAGCGTGGTGTGGGAAAAGAGAATCGCATCCACTTTATCGGACACATGTTTGGGGGTAGTATCCTCATCGGAATGTAAAATCGTGTAAATTGTGGGTTGCATGGACTGGTTGGGACCGTATTCTGGGTAGGTTCGGATGTGCCAATTTTTGGCATCCGCCAAGGTTCGTGCCAAGACGGTGCCGGCAAGCGTTCCTCCGGCACCGGCAATGGAATAAAGTTGGAATGCCCGGAAGGTTTTGGGTTCTTTTTTCAGATGGAGGTCACCGGTCAGGCTGAATCGATCCAAGCCCGGATAATCCCGGTGCATCACCTGCTGTAACGTTTCCAGCATCGGGAATCGCACACCATCTTGCCGGAAGGTAAGCCCGAGGTAAAATTTGCGTTTTTGCGCCCCTTTGGGAGTCATGTTGCGGAAGGTGGCGACAAGATCACCAAACTGCGGATTTCGTCCGCCAATACCATATATACCGGTGTAAAACTGGGGTCGATCTTTGAGGTGGCGGTACACCGCATGGTCTGGGTACACCGGATGTTGCGGTCGGAGACCATTTTCAAGTGCTTTGTCCACCGCGGCGCGAACTTCCCGGAGCAGGGGCAGGTCTTCTGCCAACGGCTGGTCAACCCGTTCCAATACGGTGACGGCGGTTTTCCCTTTCAAGAAGTGGGTCAGCAAGTCCCCCGGAAACGGGCGAAACACACTCAGATTGATCACCCCCGCTTTGATATGTTCGTGCTGGCGCAGGTAATCCGCCGCCGCTTCGGCATCTTCGACCACAGAGCCTTGAGCAATGATCACGTAATCCGCATCCTCAATTTTGTAGCCAGAGGCGCGTTGGTAGTAGCGGGCAGTTAGTTCGGCAAACTCTGCCATCGCCTGATCCATAAATTGGGCAACATGATCGAAGAAAAACGGTCGTTGGGCGGCAATTGCACGGAAAAAACTATCTTGATCGTGTACCGTGCCGATTCCCAACGGGCGATCCAGATCGAACCATTCCGGGATACGGCGGCGTTTATCGCCAAAGATCATCTTTTGGGCTGGGGTGGGTGTTGGAATCAGGTCATGAGCCGTTCCGAGAAATTCGCGCACCAAATCTGCCGGGGGGAGCTGGATCGTTTGGACGGAATGGCTGGTATAGTAGCTATCCTGAGCCACAATACCGGGGTTAAGCGCCAGTTCCGCCACGCGATGAGCAATCAAGGCAAAATCAACGGCTTCTTGTACATTTTTCGCAAACATCTGGAAGGCGCCGGTATCTGCCACCGCATGATAATCATCGTGCCCGCCATGTAAGGTATTGGCGTGCTTGGCAATCGCCCGGCAAGTCAGGTTGATCACATAACTGAGCCGCTTCCCTACCGCCGCAAAAAGCGACTCGTGCATTTCGGCGAGCGTACTACCGCTGGTAAAGGTGGTGGATCGTAACCCGACCAGCGAAAAACCCGCCAGCGTACCGGCAACGGAACGCCCACTACCCGCCTCCCGAAAAATAAGTGCCCCTTCCTGTAAGGGAGCGGCTAATTGGGCGGTGTTCGGCACCGGGAACATCCCGGCGGCATCGCTCGCTAATTTTTCGACCCGAAGGACGGCAGTATGTCCATCCAGCGCGATTTTTTGCCCGTTAAAACGGGGTTCTTTTTTGGTTTTGGATTTATTAAATAGCATCGATCCGGTATCCAATATATCTCTAAATATACGAATGAGTTCAAGAATTGGGGCGGTTAAGCCACCTCATGGTATGATCATCAAAAAACCTTATGTTTTTAGACTGCTATGGCAACACACCTTCTTATAAGAGTACTCTCGGATGTGTAACTATTTGAGGTTATGGGTCTTAAAATTCAGGTTTCAGCAGTTGCAATACACAAAAATTTAAATCACCACATCTCTCGGATGTTTCTTCCGAGAGTTCTCCGCACAGGAGAGCCGGCTGGCCTTCCCCCCGATGTCAGGGGGATTAAGGGGGGGTCAAACATCCTCCCCTCTTGCGGTTCCAACGCGCCTCCGCGCAGGAGAGCCAACACGGTCATGGTAGAGACGTTGCAGTGCAACGTCTCTACCAGTTCCACACCGTCGAACAGGTGAATGCCCTCTAACGATCACGATCAGGTCGAACGCTCCTGCTTTGACCCTCATTTTTTAAAACCGACACGGTCAAAGACGAATTGTCGCTGTCGCGAGAAACAGAATGAAGCACTACTCTGGCAATACTCTCGGAAGAAACATCCGAGAGTTCTCCTTATAACGACAAAGCTCACCTGCCGCTTTGGTGCGCAGCGGAAAAGCGGTCAGGTGCAGCGCCTTGTTAGCCATTATATGTTGATCCCTTTCCAAACAGCGTTAATTGTGTCGCTATCGGCGATTTCTTCTCCTCGTATGTAGGCACAAAATTCGTGACAAGCGCCTCAAGCATCGGATTTCTGTTTTTTTCCCTTGCTCCAACATGGTAAAAGTGATCTTTGGTGAGAACATTGTACCCACTCCAAAACATTGCAATAAACTGGTTTGCTCTAAACTCATTTCCATGCCACGTGGAGAGAATAAACCGAGCTTCTGTCTCCCCAAGAAGCTTTGCTAGTTGCCGTTCATGTTCCTCGTCCCACCCGTTAAAATAATCCGTATGACGAGCGATATATGGAGGGTCGCAATACAGCAGATCGCTAGGCAATGCTTCAGCAATTGTCTCGGAGTAATCCTGGCAACGGAACTCGTAATCACCTAAGACACAAGCGTCTGCAACCATTTGAACTTGATTGACTATCTTTGTGATATAGGCCTGCGCGAAACGATTTGGCTTTCGACAGAATGGAACATTGAATTCGCCCTTGCGATTGAAACGAATCATTCCGTTAAAACATGCCCTGTTCAAAAAAAGGAAATCGAGAGGATTACCGTAACGGTTGAATCTTTGTCGAACTGAGTAATAATGCTCTCCTTCAGAGCGTAGTAATTCTGCGCCTTCTCTCTCGAGAAATTCCCTCGTGATTGCAGCAGTTATCTCACCCTTGGCGACTGCTTGGTAAAAATTGATGACGTGTGGGTTTGAGTCTGCTAGCAATGCCTTTCGGGGTCTCACATTGAAGGCCACGACGCCTGACCCCATAAACGGCTCAATCCAGCGACCGTCAAAATCGGAAGGGATAATAGCTTTTATCCAAGGAACTAATTTCGTCTTGATCCCTTGACACTTTATTGGTGGCACCAGTATTCGCTGACTGCTCATGGTTGGTTATTCCTTGGGACAATAAGCGACGGATCTCCTCCGCGATATTTCACAAAATCAACAAGTGATGTAATCTTCCGGCTTTTCCCATCCGGGCCTCTGGTGAGGATCTTTCCATAATTCATCCAGTAATCGTCAAACCACTCCTCGCCCAGCTTTGAGAACATACCATTACCAGACAGGATATCGTCGATGCGCTGGATGCTTCCGATATTGGCTGTATTTCCGGACCCACCTTTGTCGCCAGCGATTCGCCATTTCTCGGCAACGAAAAACTGGATATTTGATATGACGGAGGTGATGGAGTGCAATTGCTCAATAGGATACGAACGTGTCTCGTCAATAGAAGCCCCGTCAGAGCGATCATAGATAATACCTAAGCAGAAATGTCCAGAATAGCTTCCGTAAGGAAACTGTATGTTCTTGGTGCTTGTTCGGTCCTGGAAATATTTGCCATGCGATCCAAGAGTGAATCCGTTGCAAAGCCAAGGCTTATCCGGAAGGCGATAGGTCGTCTTAAAGTCAACAGCAAACCGCACTGAATCATCTTGTTTGGAGACAAATGATATGTCCGGGTAGTAATTCTGATGCTCAGCGAGAACGAGGGCGAATCCATGATCTCCAGCAAAGGCAAGGATTCGAGGGAAGAGGTGGATTTCAAGGATCTTGGAGACAATCTTGGTGTCAGACGAAATCGTATAAACGTTCCGAAATGTGTCGATGAATCCCTTGACTGTCCACTGACCGTCGTCCGTGCTTACGTGTCCCGTAAGGGTGCCTGCAAGCTCTTTTAGCGCTTTTTCGAATTCTGCTCTCGTCATTGCTTGTGATCTCTTTCTTATGGCTAACATGATGAATATCCTTAGAAAACCACGCAAAAACAATGGCGCACCTTATGTATGGACTCAAATTTAACAATAAATCCGGATGGTATCGATGATGAACCGGGCAGCATCCATGACTTCTTGGTAATCCGTACCGCGTACAAAAATGTTGCTCTCACCGACATAGCTGTGTTGCCTCAAAGTGCCCACCGGCGCAATATCTTCTGCCACGATCAAGTGCCCCACGGTCTGGTGGACTTTTTCTAAGCCATAGATTTCCTGAATGTGTTGCCCACTGCCTTGTGCCCGTAAAAAGCAAATCGCCACATCGTACAACCGGGGTTGGTCGGGACGTAAATCAGTTTGACCGAAAACCATGGTTTTACCCCATTCCGCATATAGGTTGATGTCATGCCCATAGTTGTGCAGACCTAAAATGCGGTCACCGGAGGGGCGCGCCGCAATTTCACTGACATAAATATCGCCGGTTTTCCGATGACGAAACCATTCCATGTGGGTAATAGAGGTATCCAGCCCTAAAGCGTTAATGGTTGCCACGCCGGCTTGGCGCAGGTCGGCGTATTCCTCGCTGTCGGGGTGATCTTTGGCAAAACTGTAAATCGATTGAATCCACGAGTTATTCATCGCGTGGAGCGGATTCGGTTCATAGTGCGTCATAGAGTAGAAATGAATCTGACCGTCAATGGTAATGGTATCAAAAGAACCTTCTTCCCCATCAATAAATTGCTCCAACATGACGGGATAGCGAGAAAGTTGCTCTAAATTACAATGCGCTTGCAATTCCGCCCAACTGTTGATTAAAAATGTAGAGATAGTACCCGCCCCGCGCACCGGCTTGAGCACCACCGGAAAACCATGCGTTTCTACGAAGGCTTCTGCCGCGGAATAAGAGTCAATTTGTTGAAATGCGGTACACCGGATGCCATGTTCTCGCAGGATTTCCTTCATGTAAGCCTTATCGCGAAATCGTCGCGCCATTTCGGTGTGCATACCCGGCAGATGGAACTGCTCCCGCAATTGAGAGATCGGCAGTTGAAGTTCCTCCAAGATATTGAGTAGTGCGTGAATCTCATATTCATCTTGGAGATCGGCAATCGCTTGTTCCAGTTGACGATAATCGAGCGCATTCTGCACCGAATATACCTCATCAAACAGATTCAAACTTGCCAGATAGTCGGTTCGATCTGCACTGAGTGCAATCAGATTGAGGTCGGGTAACTGCCGGAGCGGATAGATAAAGCGAAGCGTCATTTCGCCAAAATGGGGTGAATAAAATACGACGTTGCGTCTCATAGAACCCTCCTTACTCCCCCACCGGACGAATGACAATTTCCTCTGACGGCTCTAACCCGATCACTTGTTGCACATTGACGGTTTCCAGCGCCTCATCTTTTACCTCAAAGACGATCTGTTGACCCTCCGCCAACCGGATATAAATCGCTTTGGGGTTTTCGATTTCAGTCGGCTGAAAATCTTGATCGACAATAGTTACGGTAAACATCGGCACGCACCTCCCTTTAGATTAATGAACGTGTTCCTGTTTTGGCTTGGCAAAATCAGTCTTCGCCCACAATTCAGGCATTTGCTGACCTTCAATCCAGACGATAGCTTGGGTGGGACAGCGATAGGTCGCAATGGGGGTCTGCAACTCCATTTTAAGCATATTCAGCACGGGGATGTTGTTTTCCATGGTGAGCAAGCCTTCCGGCGCATCGGCGACACAGCGCCCGCAAGCGGTACAGGCTACCTGACATTGTGCCAGGGCTTGGTCACCCTCCAGTTGGGATTTACACTGAACCACCAGACACCGGCTGACCGGATAGAGTTCAAACAGGTCTTTGGGGCAGGCGCGGACACAATCCCCACAGGCAGTACATTTCGCCACATCGACAATGGGCAAGCCGGTATCCGACATGCGGATGGCATCAAAGGTACAAGCATCAAAGCAATCCCCCAGCCCCAGACAACCATAGGTACATGCTTTGGATCCCCCCGTGACGACCGCCGCCGCCCGGCAAGAGGAATACCCCTCGTAAGTACCGACCTGATACGCGACATCCGCACCTCCGGCACAGAGCAACCGGGCAACTTTACGCTCGGCTTCACCTGCATCGATTCCCAGATAGGTGGCAATATAAGTTGCCGTTTCGGCACCGCCGACCGGGCACTGGCTCGGTTTGACTGCCCCCTCTACCACGCTCTCGGCAAAGGCACGGCAGCCGGCAAGCCCGCAAGCGCCGCAATTGGCGCCGGGCAGATAATCTGCCACCACCTCAATGCGAGGGTCTTCATACACCTTCAATTTGGAGTTGGCAATCACCAACACAATTGCCAGCGCCACACTCAGTCCTGAAATAAATCCAATGGCTGTAATCATCCCGCGCACCCTCTAGTTAAATTTTTCTGCCCGTTTCATCAGGTCTTCTAAGCCTTCTTCATTCGGGTTTTTCGGTTTACCGGGATGGATAATATGCACGGGGCAGTTTTCTGCCGCCTCCACCAATTGGCGGAAGGTTCCGGCAGTCGCATCCTTGATAATGGCTTGTTTATTTTCATCATAGGCAAACATCTTGTTGTTTTTGTTGATACACTCATTGCATGAGGTACATAGCGGGGTATCAATATACGGTTCATCAAAGGTGATGGCTTCTTCTTCGGGTTCTTCTTCTGCCGCCGGTTCAGAAGCAGAAGGTGTTTCTTCTGTTTTTGTAGGGGGTTTGGGCGGAGCGGTGGCAGGCGTAGTAACCGGAGCAAACGTCGCCATCCCGGAACTTTCACTCAAAAGACCGCTGGCGATCTTATCAATAATCACCTTGGTCAGTTCACCCACGTTTTGATCCATTTCCGCTTGATATTTGGCTTCCAGAGCTTGCAATTCTTGAGCTTTTTCAGCCGCGAGTCGCTCTTTTTCGGCTTCGATTGCCGCGTTGACGTAGGAGTTGTTAATACCGCCCAATTCCTGCAACAGGTTCCAGCGAGTCAGGCACAATCGAGTTTTGGCAACCATCTCGCGGCTCACCACTGCCCGAAATAGCGAGCCTTCCGCATCAACTAACAGTAGATACGGTACTTTATCCCGGGCTTCCGCACCATCCATCGCCATAAATGTTGAGAGCGGCACCATATTTTCCACCCAATCCGTTTGGGGAACCGGTAAAAAATGGTTCGCGAACCGGGTATCCATCGCGGCAAAATGGGCATAGGTAAAGTTCATTTCACGGGTATGTTCTTCCTCACCGTCGGTATAAGTAACCTCGGCAAGTGACCAGTGCCGTTCCGGTTGGGGGGTGGAAGTAACATCAAAACGGGATGCCCAGGTAGTACCGTGACCGGGATGGTACAAAAAAGCGGGAAATGCACGCGACTCAACGGCAACCGCCGCCCGTAAGTACGGACTCAAAAGGGGAATATGAGCCGAGTTACCGACGTAGATACAAAACAGCGCCGGTCCAGCATACGCTAGCCCATCAGTACCGCCATGAAATAAGCGCTCAATATTGGAATTGGTGGTCTGCCAAACAAACGCAGAGCCTAACGCCGTTGCCATTTGCGCCCAATGATGCGCTACATCACTCACCCGCAGTAACATTTTGATGCGCTGGTTTGAATCTAAAATATCCAGTAACGCCGCTTGGTCCTCCCCGGTTAAATCATCACTGCTCACATCCACCAATACCGGCGGGCAGATATTCAATTCTTCAGGGGTGAGGTCTGTGAGGTCAAAATCTGCAAAAAGGGGATCGAACGTTTCTTCCTTATATTTATTTTGGCTTTCTAAGACGCCGATACGATACCACTTAAAAAATTCGACCATAGATTTCATTTGGGTGGCGTAAATCGTTTTGGCAGAGGCAAAATCATGGACGAGTAATTCCGCCGGGGGGACATTTCCATAAATTCTTTTCATTTGATTGAGTTTTTCAATGGTAGTCTGGATACGCTCCCGGCGTGTGGCAGGTAAGGTTGTTTGGATATGCCCTTGCCGGAGAATCTGCGAAAGGGTATTAAAATCGACATCATTTGTGCCCATTGAATCTCGCAAGCGTTCTGGATTTGCTTCCTCCATTTTTTCCTCATCGACCCGCAGGATGTCCGTCAATTGGCGGATTAACGCTTCGATTTCTTCCCGCACGGGGCGTCCTTTTTCCCGCCAGTAGAACTGCCACACATGCCAGAGCAACTGTGACAGCGTATGCTCATCGCATGAAATAACCTTTCCATCAAGCTGAAGCGCATCCGTAGCGTGTTGAAGTCCGGTCGTGGCGATTTCACGCTTGCGAGAATCCGGAATTTGAGCACAGACGTGTTCCACGGCGGCATTCCATAACTCTGAGAGCCTTCCCGAACCGGCTTCTGCGACTTGAGATTTAATGTCCGCCTCCACGCGATACAATTGGCGGCGCAAAATTTCGGCTTCATCTCCGGTACCGACAACCTGCGTAACCAGATCATCGATCACCCGCATTAAGGAATGCACCACTCCGCCCGCCTGCCCGGTCTCCCCAGGGGCTACCGGTTCATCTAACA
Source organism: Gemmatimonadota bacterium (assembly GCA_003697105.1). GTDB lineage: Bacteria > 4572-55 > 4572-55 > J002 > J002 > J002. The sequence continues at coordinate 48,301 of RFFQ01000003.1, forward strand.
GTACCAGCGGGTAATCGTACCGGATGTGGAGTGGGTTGATTTGATGGTATTGGGCAATCATCACCGGCATCAGTTGATGCTCGCCCAGTGGGGGGGTCTTACTCCCTTTGCGATAAAACGTTTGCATATCGTGCCAGGTTATTTTGCCACGTTTTGGATCATGTTCCGGCATTTTTTCCTCATCACAAGAATAGAAAAATGACTAATGCTAAAGGTTAGGCGACTTTTTCGGCTTGGGGCACTACACTAAATTTATCAAATTCAGCTTCCAAATTTTCGCGAAGACGGTCAATGGTCATCACGTGTTTGGGACGCCGTAGTTCACAATATTGACGGACTTGGGGGTTATGGTACAACAGACCAATCGGTACATGTTCGCGGTCTTCCGCCAATTCGCGCGCCCGATGAATATTACTTGGATCATGTTCGATTTGCCGTTTGTAAATTCGCGCCATTGTATCATCAAGGACCATTCCGTTTTCATGGACAAGCATTTCCATCCGGTCTGGGTTGGTGATCATGGGGTCAAAATGGGTGGGGGCAAATGCGGGGCAACGCTGCAAAATGCGGATAAACGCAAAGCCGGGATGGTGATAGGCTTTTTCGATCAATTGGGCTAACAAACTGGGCATCCATTCCGCTACTTGTGCCACAAAGGAAACGTTGGTAATCCCCAACGTGACGGTCAGGGGATTCAGGGCTCGCATATACGCCCCCCGGGGTGTCGTGTTGGTCTTGAACCCTTCCGGGGTCGTTGGCGAGCTTTGTAATTTTGTTAAGCCATAGAGATTGTTATCGTGGACCATTACGACCATGCGCATATTCATCCGTACCGCATGAATCCAGTGAGCCGTTCCAATACTGAAGCAGTCGCCATCACCGGTATTGACAAAAATGTGCAAATCCGGGCGACGAATGCGAATGCCTTGAGCAATGGGAAATGCTCTACCATGCAAGCCATGAAACCCGTAGGTTTTCATATAGTGGGGGAACCGGCTAGAACAGCCAATACCGGAAACAAACACCGTTTTTTCAGGCGGTAATTGTTCATCTCGGCAGAGCTTTTGGACTGCCGTTAAAATGGCACTATCCCCGCACCCCGGACACCAACGGGGAATATTACTTTGGTAATCTTCCATGCGGTAATATTCATGGTCTAATTCCGGTATGCTATCCAATTGGAAACCAAACATGACGGTTCTCCTTCCTTTATTTCAGATGGTCAATCTGTTCATCAATCATTTTACGAATATCTTTTGCTTTGAAAGCCATTCCGGTGGCACTCGACCAACTCTCAATATCGATTAAATATCGTGCCCGCAACAACACTGCCAAACTGGAAAATCGACGATTTTGAGCATTGATCAGCTCATCTTCTGGATCATCTGAGTAATTCAATTCCACAGCGACAACGCGTTTGAAGCGGGTTAGAATCTCACCGATACCACCGGGCAAGGGTTGGATAAATTTAAGATGCAACGCCGAGACCTTCAATCCATCTGCTTGAGCTTGTTTCACGGCGTCAGCAATAGCGGCTTGGGTACTTCCCCACCCCACGAGGAGGAGGTCACCTTCTGGTTCGCCGGTCACCGGTGGGGTTTTTAGAGTGTGTTGGAATGCCGCCAGTTTCAAACTACGTGCTCGGAGGCTTTCTGCCACAACTTTGGGTTTAACGGTCATTTCGGAGGCTTGATCGTGGGTCATTGCGGTAACGGTGTGCATTCCGCCCGGTTGACCCGGCAAAATACGCGGCGATAAACCGGTCTGGGCATCCCACAGGTATGGCTTTTGACCCGTTTCTACCGGACGCAAATCCAGCTTGGTTTCCAACACGGCTTCACTGACCACCGGTCGAGCAAAGGTCGCTTTGGTTTTTACCAAATCCGCATCGGGAAGAACAATCACCGGCAAGCGGAATTTTTCGGCAATTTGCCGCGCTTCAATCAGGGTATAGTAACAATCTTCCACAGAGGTCGGTGCGATAACGACACGAGGTGAATCCCCGTTGCCCCCATAGATCGAGAGCATCAAATCGCCCTGTTCCACTTTGATGGGCATCCCGACACTCGGTCCCGCCCGTTGCACATCCACCACGACCAACGGAATTTCCGCCATGGAGGCAAGGGCAATACCTTCTGATTTTAGGAGCATACCCGGGCTGGAGGTAATGGTCGCCGCGCATTTACCGGCATAGGACGCCCCTAGGGCAAATGAACACGCGGCAATCTCATCTTCTGCCTGATGCAGCACCCCGCCCACATTTTCATAAACACGAGCCAGATATTGCACCGTGCTGGTGGCCGGGCGAATCGGATATACGGCGCATACCTCCATACCAGACGCCATCAAACCGAGCGCAAGTGCCTCGCTGCCTTTCAGTTCCAGTAACCCGTCTTCGGTTTGAAAGCGATCAAATTCGGCTTCAATACCTTCACGAATCCGTTGGGGCGTAAAGGTGTCCTGAGGCGCCATTAAATCTTCGTAGCAGGGCTGGGTTTTATCCTGATACAAAATGCCAATCGGAATAAGGTCGGTACGGTAGGCAAGTTCAAAAGCTCCGGTTAAATCCCGCGGGTTGTGTTCCTGTTGGTGTTTGAGGATACGTTTTAGGGCGGGGTCGGGATGAATCCCATCCGGATGAGTGAGGAGTAACAAGCGATTCGGGTCTGGGTTGAGGTGTTCCTGTGAAAAGCGAGCACAGCGCTGCAAAATGCGGATGAATGAAAACCCTTTATGGTGGTATGCTTGCCGGATGACGTCATATAAGACTGCCGGCATCCACTCCGCCACTTGCGCGACAAAGGACGGGCGGTTTGATAACGCGATGGCTAACGGGTTCAGCGGTGGGAGTTTCATCCCGTGCGGGGTGGAATCCGTGACCAAACCGGTGGGTGCTGTCGGAGAGGCTTCGGTTTTAATTTCCCCATAGATATGGTTATCATGAATGAGTGCCACCATATCCATGTTGTAGCGCATGGCGTGTATCCAATGTCCGGCACCGATGCTGAACGTATCCATATCTCCCATTGCCACAAAAACATGGAGGTCGGGACGGCGAATTTTAATACCTTCCGCAATCGGGAAACCTCGCCCATGCAAGCCGTGAAAACCATAGGTCTTGACATACAGTGGAAATTGGCTGGCACAGCCGGCACCGGAGACAAACACCACGTTTTCTGGAGCCAGTTGTTCATCCCGCATCACTTTTTGGATTGCCGTGAGTACAGCATGGTCACCACAGCCGGGACACCACTTGGGTTTCTGGCGGAGATAATCCTCTAGGCTGTAATAATCCTCATCGACATGGATCATACGATCCAGATTCACTCCAAACATCAGATATCCCCTTTTCGTTTTAGGGCGTCGCGAAACGCTCCCGGATCATCTGTTCAATATCACCCGGTTTCATGGGTTGGCCATACACATTTGACCACGAATCTACATCCACCAGATACCGCGCCCGGAGTAACCACGCTAAATTGGAATAACGACGATTATCGGCGGTAAAAAAATCATCTTTGGGATCAGAATAGTTAATTTCCACACAGATAGTCTGTTTGAATTTACGCAGAATATCACCAATTCCCGATGCCATCGGTTGGAGGAACTTGAGGTGCAAGGAGGAGACACTTAACCCATCCTTCCGCACCCGCATGACCGCTTCTTCAATAGCGCCTTTGGTGCTTCCCCACCCTAAAATAAGCAGGTCACCGCCTTCCGGATCGCCCATCACTTGCGGTGTTTTTAATGTTTTTTGGAACGCGGCTAACTTACGGCTCCGCGCTTCACACCCCGCCTGATTGATCCAGTTGTCATACGCCACTTTACTATTTTGATCATGCGCCAAACCGGTAACGGTGTGCATTCCATTCGGTCGCCCCGGTATAAAGCGCTCCGACAGACCGGTCACCGGGTCCCAATCATACGGTTTTTTGCCTTCGGGAACGGGCGATTGGTCGATTGGCGGCGCGACCCAATCTTCATTAAATTTAGGACGAGGGAAGAGTTGCTGACCCGTTGCCAGATTCGCATCAGACAGCACAATCACCGGCATCCGGAAGGTTTCAGCAATTTTACGTGCTGTAATGATGGAATAAAAGCAGTCTTCAATGGTTGCGGGAGCCATCACAATTTTGGGAGCATCCCCCGGCTCCCCGAAAATGACCGAGAGCAAATCCCCTTGCTCCACTTTGGTGGGCAAACCGGTACTGGGACCCCCCCGCTGAACATCGACCAGCACTAATGGAATTTCTGCCATCACTGCCAAACCAATCAACTCCGTTTTGAGGGCTTTTCCGGGACCGGAAGTAATAGTCACCGCGCACTTGCCTGCATACGATGCCCCGATAGCAAACGCACACGCGGCGATCTCATCTTCCGCCTGATGAACAACTCCGCCAACATTCTCAAATACATCGCTCAGATAATGCGAAGCCGATGTTGCCGGCGTGATCGGGTACATAGCGCAAACTTCCATCCCCGATGCCATTACCCCCAATCCGATAGCGATATTCCCGTTGACCACAATCTGCGGCTCGTCAATATGGGCAGAAGGCACATTAAAACAAACATCCAAATTTGCCTCTGCCCAATTATAACCGGCTTCTAAAAGTTGAATATTCGCCTCAATCACCTTTTGGCTCTTTTTCTGAAAGGTAAATTCAATCTGATCCCGCGCGAGTTGAAGATCGCGTTGGTAAATGCTACACAGCATTCCCAGAACAAACATATTCTTTCCTTTACGTGGATTTTCGACGATCTTCAAGCACTCTGTTTCCATCGGAATTTCTTTTACCTGATACCCATCCTCTTCCAGTTGGGCAACGGTTTGCGTATATAGACGAACCACCTCGGGGTCATGATGGTCGCGCCACATGCTTTCCAATAAGATGATCGCACCGGGTTTCAGATTCCCCGATTGTACTCGCCCCAACAGCACTTGCTCGTTAAACGCCACCACTAAATCCGCTTGATCTCCTGCATTAGTAACGCTAAAAGAACCAATACGAATCCGATTCCCACTCGCACCCGCAATACTGCGTGGCGGCGGCTGAATTTCAGCCGGAATAATCTCAACCGTCCAGATTCCGTTACCCATTTTGGCACAGATCGCCCCAAAAGATTGCGCGGCTTTCTGTGCCCCTTCCCCGGAGTCACTCACGATCTCAACAATATGTTCAGGCACGTCGACGATATGTTTCCCTGTTCCAGTTGTCTCTCGCGCGGAATCTGTCACATTTACAGACATAGTTTTAATCCCTTTCGCCCTAAATAAACCTGTTTAAAATTCATAACACTTTAACTTGATGATAAAATCTTACCCAAAATTCAATGAAAGGAGGTAAGAATTAGGGTAATATATACAATTTCAAGCTAATGGCAAGAGAAAAAAAGAGTAAAGTATCCATTTATGATAGGAAAATCCACAAAACTCAAGCAATAGCCTCTCCCGATTAACCCGATTTCCAAAAATGTGAGCCGCGGGTGGAACCTTTGTGGCACATCCCGCCCCCTAAAATTAGGGCGGTAACAAAACAGTTTACTTAAATTAAAAATATAAATAGATACATTCTTAAATTATTCAAATTGGTATTGACATTAACATGGAAATTACCTATTATACGAACGTTATAAAGACAAATTTATCTATTATTCTTTAATACCTATTTTTATTCCCTGTCGTTTCATAATAAACCCAAATTTATATCGTACTTATATCATAAGGTGGTGATGTTATGGATACCTTTGTACAGGAGGTTCTCGAAGCCTATCAGCGAGACAAGACTCGGCTGATGGACATTCTGATCGATATTCAGGCACAATTTGGCTACATTCCGCCAGCGGTGGTCGGTCAAATTGCGGAGGCGCTACAGGTCTCTCGCGTGGATGTCGAACAGACGTTATCATTTTATCACTTTTTTTCTACCACCCCAAGGGGTGAGTACGCCATTTATCTCAACAACAGCGTTGTTGCCAACATGATGGGGCGAGCAAAGATTGCCAAAACATTCGAGGACGAACTCGGTTGTAAATTTGGCGAGGTCACCCCGGATGGCAAAGTGGGGCTGTTCGAGACGGCATGTATTGGCATGAGTGATCAGGAGCCAGCGGCACTGATCAATGGTGTGGTTTTCCCAAATTTAACCCCGTTTCGGGTACGGGAAATTGTTCGTGACATCAAAGCGGGCAAATCCCCGGAAGAGATGCTGACCGCAAGTTATGGTGACGGACAAAACAGCTCGCCATTGATCAAAGCGGTTGTTCAAAACCATATCTACAAAAAAGGTCCGGTGCTTTCAGACGATTACCAACCGGGAGAAGCCCTGAAAAAGATTGTCCAGATGACACCGGAAGCGGTGATTGAGGAGGTGAAAGCCTCCAACCTACGCGGGCGCGGCGGCGCCGGCTTCCCAACGGGATTGAAATGGGAATTTTGCCGGAAATTCCCCAGCAAGCAGCGGTATATCTTCTGCAATGCAGATGAAGGCGAACCGGGCACTTTCAAGGATCGGGTCATCCTCACGGAACGGGCACAGTTGCTGTTGGAAGGCATGGCAATTGCCGGATATGCCGTTGGTGCTACCCAAGGCATCCTTTATGTCCGTTACGAATATAAATATTTGCAAAAGCATTTGGAAGAGATGATCCGTATAGGTCACGAAAAAGGGTATCTGGGTCAAAATATCGGCGGTAAAGAAGGATTCGATTTCGACGTTCGGATTCAGTTTGGTGCCGGTGCGTATGTCTGCGGTGAGGAATCCGCACTGATTGAATCCGCCGAGGGCAAACGGGGTGAACCGCGGGATCGTCCTCCATTTCCGGTTGAAAAGGGTTATCTGGATCAGCCAACGGTGGTCAATAATGTGGAAACCCTCTGTTCGGTGGTTAAAATCATTTTGAATGGCGGCAGTTGGTATCGTTCTTTTGGGACAGAAGCCTCAACCGGTACGAAAGTTCTGAGTGTCTCGGGAGATTGCCGGTATCCCGGCATCTACGAGGTGGAATGGGGCTTTAGCGTGAACGACATTCTCGATATGGTCGGTGCCGACGTTGAGGACGTCCAAGCCGTACAAGTAGGCGGTCCCTCCGGAGCCTGCATTGGTCCCGATGAATTTGATCGCATTCTGTGCTATGCCGATCTGGCCACGGGCGGATCCATGATCATCTTTAACCACCGCCGGGATTTACTCCGCGAGGTGATCCTGAATTTCACCAACTTCTTCATTGAAGAATCCTGCGGATCGTGCGTGCCGTGCCGGATGCTGAGTGTCATCATGCGCGATAAACTGCTCAAAATTCTAAATGGGCATGGAGTATATCAGGACTTAATCGATTTGGAAGAATGGGGTAAAATCATGAAGGCGAATCGTTGCGGGTTAGGACAAACCGCTCCCCGACCTATCCTGACCAGCTTGAAGAATTTCCGGCACTTGTACGAAGAACGGCTTCAGGATAAAGATTTTGACAGTGGTTTTGATCTGGAAGCAGCGATTAAAGATGCCTGTGAAGCCACCCAACGAACCCCCCACCTGCATAAACCCGAACGTCAAGAAACCGCTTATGAAAATGAACTTGTCGGTGCGATAGGAGACCTATTATGAGCGTAGTTAAATTTATCATCGATGGTGTGGAATGTATCGCGGAAAAAGGCGAGTATCTCCTTCAAGCCGCTCGCCAAAATGGAATCTATATCCCTTCACTGTGCCATCTGGAGGGCTACAAACCCCGCGGTTCGTGCCGCATCTGCAACGTAAAAGTCAATGGACGGCTCATGACCGCCTGCACAACACCGGTCGCCGACGGTATGGACATTGAAAACGATACCCCAGAATTACGAGATATCCGTACCGCCATCTTGGAAATTTTATTTGTAGAGGGCAACCATTTCTGCCCCGCGTGTGAACGCAGTGGCAATTGCGAACTACAAGCACAAATTTATCGCCACCAAATCATGGCACCCCGTTTCCCCTTCCAATTTCCGGATCGGGATGTGGACGCCTCCCATCCTAATATTTTGAAGGATTACAATCGATGTATCCTTTGCAAACGGTGTATTCGGGCAATTAAAGATGAAAATGGAAAGAGCTTTTTCGCCTTTAAAAAACGGAGTCACAAAGTGGAGATCAGCATGGATCCAACCATGAAAGAGAACCTAACCGAGGAACTCGCCCAACGCGCCATGGAAGTGTGCCCGGTGGGAGCGCTCCTGCGTAAGGAGAAAGGATACGATACCCCCATCGGCAAACGTAAATATGACAAACAACCGATTGGCAGCGAGATCGAAACCGCAAAATAAAAGGAGATAGAACGATGAGTAAACCTGTGGTTGCCACAACATCTCTGGCGGGCTGTTTTGGCTGTCATATGTCGATTTTGGATATTGATGAACGCATCTTAGACCTGATCGAACTGGTTGAATTTGATAAATCTCCCATAAATGACATCAAAACATTTAGCCGGGAATGTGATATTGGCTTGATCGAAGGCGGATGTTGCAACAGTGAAAACGTGGAAGTCCTGCGGGATTTCCGCAAACATTGTAAAACTCTAATTCTGGTGGGAGAATGCGCCATCATGGGTGGACTGCCAGCACTGCGAAACAACATCCCCATCAAGGAATGTCTGGAAGAAGCATATCTCAACAGCCCGTCCGTCACTGAGAACGAAGAACGGATTATCCCTAACGATGACGAATTACCGATTATTCTCAATAAAGTATATCCGTGTCAAGAAATCGTTAAAATCGATTATTATCTGCCCGGTTGTCCACCCCGCGCCGACCTCATCTGGGAAACGCTAGTGGCACTGATTGAAGGCAGAAAACCCAAATTAGACTATGAACTCATAAAATATGATTAGGCATTAGGATTTAGGAATTAGGGATTCAGGATTTAGGACTCAGGATTTAGGGTTTCCTAACTCCTAATCCCTAATTCCGAATCAGGAGGAAATCATGGGAAAGAAAATTACCATTGAACCCGTTACGAGAGTGGAAGGACACGGCAAAGTGACCATCCATTTGGATGATAACGGGAATGTTACCGAAACGCGATTGCATATTGTTGAGTTTCGCGGCTTTGAACGATTTGTTCAGGGTCGCCCTTACTGGGAGATGCCGGTACTGGTACAACGTCTGTGTGGCATTTGCCCGGTAAGCCACCATCTTGCCGCCGCAAAGGCACTCGATGTCATTGTAGGCGCACCCCAATTGAGCGCTGTGGGCGAAAAAATGCGTCGCTTAATGCACTATGGGCAGATATTTCAGTCCCATGCGTTGCACTTTTTCCATCTTGCCTCCCCAGACCTGCTCTTCGGGATTGGCGGTGATCCGCTCAAGCGAAATGTCATTGGGGTGGCACTGGAACACAAAGATCTTGCGACAATGGGTGTCCTGATGCGTAAATTTGGTCAGGAAATCATTCAAGTTACCGCGGGTAAGAAAATCCACGGCACCGGTGCCATTCCGGGGGGGATCAACAAAAATTTATCAATTGAAGAGCGCGATCGCTTTTTAGTCGGCAAGCCGGGTTACAATATCGACCAAATGATTGAATGGTCGCAGGCGGCGCTCGAATTTTTCAAGAGTTACCACGCCGAACACCGCGCTTTTATTGATCATTTTGCCGAATTTCCGTCCAGTCACCTGAGCTTGGTGCGAGAAGACGGCGCCCTCGACCTCTATCATGGTGTGTTGCGGGCAGTGGACGCCAACGGCAAGCGCATTCTGGACGATGTGGATTATCAGAATTATCTGGATTACATCAGCGAGGAAGTGCGTAGTTGGAGCTATATGAAGTTTCCGTATCTGCGCGAATTTGGCAAAAAGGAAGGTTGGTATCGGGTGGGTCCGTTGGCGCGGCTCAACACCTGTGACTTTATCCCGACACCCTTAGCACAGCAGGAATTTGAGACCTTCCGCGCCTATACCCACGGCAAACCGAATAACATGTCCATGCACATGCACTGGGCGCGGCTGATCGAGACCCTTCACGCGGCAGAAGTGATGCGCGATTTGCTGAATGATCCCGATCTGCAAAATGAGGATCTGGTGGTGAAAGGCAAAAAGACAAACGAAGGTGTCGGCTTGATCGAAGCACCCCGCGGTACACTCTTTCACCATTATAAGATCAATGAAAATGATCAAATTGAGATGGCAAATTTGATCGTCTCCACCACCAACAACAATCAACCGATGAATGTTGCCGTGGAACAGGTCGCCAAAGAGATGATTTCCGGGCAAAAAGAAGTAACCGAAGGCATGCTGAACGCGGTGGAAGTCGCGATTCGGGCATATGACCCGTGCCTCAGTTGTGCGACCCATGCAATGGGTCAGATGCCACTGGAAATTTCCCTGTACGACGCCAACGATCAGTTGATCGACCGGAAAATGAGTCATTAACCATAATTGGGGGTTCATGTGTGCACGTTCTAAAGAGCGTCGCCCATGTGAAATCAATTCAACCCTAATTAACTATAAGTAAAAGGAGTACAAAATGGACTTATCCACAACGTACATGGGTTTAAAACTGAAAAACCCGCTGGTGGTGAGCAGTTCCCCAATTACCGCAAAGATTGAAACCATTTGGGAATGCGCCGATCGTGGCGCGGGAGCAGTTGTCTTAAAATCCCTATTTGAGGAGCAAATCGTCGCTGAGATTAAGGCGCGGTTGAGTAAGGAAGAGATGTTCTTCTGGTATCCCGAAGCAATGGATCATGTGAGTACCATTTCCCGCGGACAAGGAGTCAAAAACTATTTGCGGTTGATCGAAAAAGCCAAACAACACACGAATATCCCGATCATTGCCAGTATCAACTGTATCACCCCCAACGAATGGACTTATATTGCCCGCGAACTCGAAAATTCCGGGGCGGATGGGTTGGAGTTGAATATCGGGAAATTAGCCTCCGATGATCAAGACCCCGGCGCCAAAACGGAGCGCTACATTGAAATTATTGAAGCCGTAAAAACCGAGGTTAAACTGCCCATTGCCGTCAAGATTGGACCCTACTTCTCCAATCTGACTTACACCGTGAACAAACTGTGCCACTCTGGGATTAACGCGGTGGTGTTGTTCAATCGATTTTACCGCCCAGATATCGACATCAACAAGCTCACCTTAATCGAATCCAGCGCATTAAGCGCCCCAGAGGAACTCTTACAATCCCTGCGCTGGATTGCGCTCCTTTCCAACAAGGTGGAATGTGATCTGGCCGCCTCGACCGGCATCCATGATTATGATGGCGTAGTCAAACAACTGCTTGCCGGCGCCAACGCAACGTATCTGTGTACCACGTTACTCAAAAACGGGATCGATTACCTCCAGACGATATTGATCGGGTTGGAACGCTGGATGGCACAACACAACTTTGAAACCATCAGCGAATTCAAAGGGCTGATCAGCAAGCGCCATAACCTAACCCCAGAATTTGTGCGGGTGCAATACATGAAAAAATCCACCGAAGAGGTGGCGTTGTACTAAATTCGCACCCTGTACAGCATAGAAAAACCCCGTTGAGGAGTGAATCTTGCCTCAACGGGGTTTTTTGTGGTATGGGTTACTCGGCTTCGCTAATTTGATAAGAACTGGTGATTGTTGCCGCCTTACCCAACATGGCACTTGCTGAGCAGTAGGCGGTTTCAGAGAGTTCAATCGCGCGTTCAACAGCTTTTTCACTGATTTCCTTGCCGGTAATGTGATATTCAATGTGAATATCCGTATAAATTTTGGGGTGATTTTCTGCCCGTTTTCCTGAGACGCTCACCCGGAAATCGGTCACATGCTGCCGTTTTTTCTGCAGGATCGAGATCACATCCATCGCGGTGCATCCGGCTAGCCCCACCAGCAACATCTCCAGTGGGCGAGCACCGGCACCATCGGGACCATCCAGCACAATCCCGTGCCCAGAACCCGTTTGCGCCAGAAATTGCAACCCTTCCATCCATTTGACTTCTACGTTTGACATAACTCCTCTCCTTGATAGAGTTAAGTAGTGATGATTATCCGTTTGTAATTGGGCATCGATGGATGATGTCACTCATCGCCCCAACGATCCCGATCTGCATCTGCTCCAGTAAACCAAAGATGTAGTCATAATAACCTCCTAATGTAATGAAGTGTGTAGTTATTTTCTTAACTATGTAATGAAATTTACCCAAATGGATTTCATTCTCACCGAGTAAACACGGAAAAATCAACAGAAAAGTCAACCCTAATCAAATAAAAAACCCGGAGAATCTGACGGGTTCAATATTCATTCTATGTTGTAGAATCAGATTAAAACCGAAGTGTACCAGACATATGCACGACATCTTCACCGAGTTCATTGGTACAACTATTGTACTCGTTGGCGATAGTAGAACCATTAGACTCCAGTTCGTTAGCAAAGACCTTTTCGTAAGCCATATCAACTTGAAACATACCGTTGAAATTATATCCCAAACCAAATGTTAGATGGTTCTCGACGATTGCCGGAAAAATTGGAATCACCGTTTCCGCGGGTACCGGATTTTTGGCATAATTAAACCCGGTGCGCACTGCCAGATTTGGGGTAGCCCAGAATTCCAGCCCCATAGCAACCACCAGTTGATTATCCCAGTTCATGGGCATTTCCAACGTCATGCTGCCATCTGGTGTACCCATCATAGTGTTGATATTAGAATTATCTCCGTTGGAAAAGTGCATCACAAATTCTTTCATGGTATCTTCCCAATTGATCCAGTGGACATCGGTGGCGATAATCAAGCGATCATTGGGGGCATATGCCACCCCAAAACCAAATTCCTGAGGCCAGGAAAAGTCAATATCAACATCGTACATGGCTTTCATGCCAAGGCTCATATCAATCCCCATATCACTTAATTGCTGCATGACACCTTGCTGCGCCATTTGTAATTCCTGTTCGGTCGGATTCATCGGGTCTTGCACCACTCCATCTTGCGACATTTGCACTAATGCACCCATCACCATCCGTTCGTAGGCATTATTGAATTGAGCAGTCATATCCATGCCAGCTTCCCCGGAAAAATCCAACGTGGATTTCATGGTATAGCTGGCGCCCACGCGAAGTTTATCTGTCACTTTGTACTGAATTCCCAGTTTCCCGCCCCAACCGGTGGCGGTAACAGCATCGTCCATATCTGCATACGCAGTAACTTCATCAAAGTCTAAACCGCCTTGTTCCATCGGCGCACCAAACATATCACCAAAAGTCATTCCATTTCCGCCGGGCACTTCACCCAGCATCGCACTCGGTGGCAGGCTGTACGGCATCTACATTTCCATTTGGGCATAGCCAAAATTGAGTGCAAAACCGATAGAAAAATCAGGTGTAAATTGATACGCTACCGTCGGAGCAAGCTTCATGTAGCCAATATTAGAGTGGTATTCCTGACCCACATGATCATCCTGTGTGGTTGGATTTCCATCAGACGCACAAAAGATATCGTGCTTAACATCATTATAGGTTGCCCCCATCCCTCCTTGGGCATAAAAGCCAATACCAAATGCGAACTTGCTATCCGCCTGATTGTAAACATAGCCAAACGATGGTAGTGGAAAGGTTTCGCTGTCCGCATCAAGATTGTTCAATTCGTTTTCAAAATGAACGGAAGGCATCAACAAACCAAGGCTCAAATCCAGTTGTTGACCGGTAATGGTGCTAATCCCGGCAGGGTTGGTATTCATCAAATGAGTGTCATTATTCATAGCGAAAGATGCGCCGCCCATCGCTGACATTCGTGCGCCGTAGCCAATCATATTCATCCCGTTAGTTGCAAAAGCAGTCTGAACCGTGAAAAGTAAGACAATGACAAGAATTGCAACCGATACAACTCGTGAGTTCATTATAAACTCCTCTCTGTAGAGTAAGATATGAATAAATGTGTATGTTACTACTTCGATAAAACGATATAAACGTAATTCAGTTCACTGCTAAGGAATAAGAATCAATTAACGTTCCGTATCATTGCAAGCGACCGTATCAGGACAATGCCTCGCAATGACCGTTTCTCAACACCTGTTCCTAAGTAAAAATAATCGAAGCCCCTTGAGATTTTTCATAAAATTCGCCGACAGTGATAATATCATCCACTTCATCACAAAAATCGTCCTTTGTCAGGTGGAACATTTCCACTGTTGCTTTGCAGGCATAGATTTCAGCCCCGGAATCATGGATCATTTCCAAAAATTCACTCACCGGTGGAATATCCAGTTTGTCCATCTCTTTTTTCATCATGGCGGTTGCCAGTGCCGACATCCCCGGCATCATCCCAATGAGTGTTGGGATATGCAGCGCCGGATTGCCAACGGTGGCAACTTTCAGGTGATCCATCCGTTTCCGAATGATTGCATCCAGCCCGAAAAAGGTGAAAAACAGATTGGCTTCGATCCCTTCCATCCGGGCACCATTTGCCATAATCAAACCCGGATAGACCCCCTCTAACGATCCCTTCGACACAATAATTGAGACCTTCTCAATTGCACCATTTTCTGCCATGGTTGAATCCTCCATTAACGTGGAAAACAAAAACAGACTCCGCGGAATCTGTTCACTCAAATATTAGACACATCCTTTTGGTTTACCTAAACCAGCCGCTTTAGCCGCTTTTTTCGCCGGACCCTTCGGAAAAAGATCATACAACTCTTTTGTAGGAATCCCACCTTGATTTTTAATACGCCGCATGGTCGGAATTTGTCCTTTTTCAAAGAAATCCGAGCGCATAAAATGGATAACCTTCCAATGTCGTTCGGTCAATTCATCAATACCTTCTTCTTTGGCGAGTTCTGGCGCCATTTCTTCCGTCCAATCTTCTGGATTGACTAAAAATCCATCGGCATCGACTTCTACGGTTTTACCGGCATACGTTTTAGTAGGCATGGTGTAATCTCCTTAATGTGAGTTAGAATGAGTGTTAGAATGAGTTACGTGGGTTGGGTGATGATGACCCAGCCCTTTTAATACATGGATTAAAACCGTCAGTCCCCGTTTCACTTCCGGATCGCCCATTTGCTTGAGCAGACCCACGGTGGATATTTTTTCGTGTTCTACCGTTTCTTCAGCTTCCCGGTAGAGTTCCGCAATGGTATCTGCCGTTTCGATCATATCCGGTTGGGTGTAGTTCCGAATAGTATTAAGGATCGAAACAATATTTTGGCGCAATAACCGCACATCTTGTGGTGTAAAGTTTGTTACGATTTCATCGAAAATCTGTACGGATTCTCGCAAGAATTCAAAATAGCCTTTGCGGTCAAATTCATCGAGGATTTCCAACCACTCGTTGAACATCTGTTTGCTGAGTGGTTTTAAATCTTCAAACAGATCGGCAGCACTTTCCACCTGATCCAGCATGTGAGTCAGATTACGAGTATTGCGCAGTAACTTTTTACCAAGGAAGATCAAATCCGCCGTATCAAAATACCCGGCAACATCATCAAGTTCCTCAATAGCCGCATTGAAAGCATCTTTGCCGATCAGGGTCAAATCTGCCTGAAGTTCCTTCAATTCGCGTTTGCGGCGTTGTTCCTGCCGGATGTAATCCATAATCACATCCAACTTTTGGTTGATGCCAGCCAACACATCACTTTGGGTTAATTGCTGATCGAATGTGGTCTGTTCCATCGGTTACCCCCTTTTCTTGCCCGCCATGAGCATTTGGGATTCAATCGGGAGTTCTGCCCCTTTCAGAAGAAGATTCCAGTACACCCAACGGAAGGTCATCTTGCCCCAGTGATTCATACGCGTTTCCTGTAGCAATGAAAACGGACCCACACCCGGCAAGGGGAACTTGCCCGGTAGCGGTTCGACATCATAATTAAAATCAATTAAAATCCCCTTACCGAATCCAGATTCGATAAAACAGTTGGCATGTCCATCAAAAGCCGGTTTCGGTTCGCGTCCTTCAATCACCCGGAGAAAATTATCAAAGAGGACTTCCGCTTCAAAGTGGGCAACCGAACCCGCTTTGGAGCTCGGCAAATCGGTCGCATCCCCCAGTACAAAAATATTTTCATATGCTTTCGAGCGCAGGGTATGCTTATCGGTCGGGATGAAGTTCAGGTCATCGCCTAAGCCGGAATCGCCGATAACCTCCGCGCCCATATTCGTGGGGATCGGCACCAGCAGGTCATAATCAACTTCCCGGTCATCCCATGAGATAATTTTGTTGGCAGAACTATCAACACGACCTGTGCTGAAATCAGTGGTTAATCGAATATTCTTCTTTTCCAGAAACTGCCCAAGGTATTTTGCCGCAATGGGCTTGGTAAAAGCACTTTCCAGCGGTGTTACCAACTCGATTTCGACCTTATCCCGTATCCCTTGCTCTGTAAACCACCAATCGGCAAGAAAAACAAATTCCAATGGTGCAACTGGGCATTTGATCGGCATTTCCACAATGTTGACTACCAGTTTACCACCTTCCCAATGCTTGAGTTTATTAGCCAGTGCCACCGCACCCTCGACGGTATAAAAGTCAAAAATATTTTCGCGCCAACCCCCGTTGACCATACCTTCGGTCTCTTCCGGGTGAATGTGACTACCGGTGGCAATTATCAGATAGTCGTATTCCAGCACCTTCCCATTTGCCAGCTTGACTTTGTTCTCGTCAGGCAAAATGCCTTCAATAGGAGAAATAATGACCTCCACACCCGCCGGAAAAAAATCTCGACGCGGCTTGATAACATCCTGTCGGGTATAAATCCCAAACGGAATAAAGAGAAAACCGGGCTGGTAATAGTGCTGTTCATGCTGATCGACAATGGTGAGGTGCCAATCGTTGGCATCCAGAACAGGTGCCAGTTTGTTAACCATCATGGTACCGGCGGTTCCTCCGCCTAAAATCAGTAATTTTTTCATGAGACCTTCCTTTATAAATAGATAAAAATAATAATATAGTTATTTATAAACTAAAATGTTAAAAAAAATTTACGTATGCGTTAGTTTAGCAATTTGCTGAAACCGGTGAATAAACTGAAACCGCTCTTCAGCAATATGGTTAAAGGTTTGGGCAACTTTTTTAAGCCAATCTGCCAGATGGAGGCATTTTCGCTCTCCTAGTACCGGAATGTTGGAGGAGAATGCTTTCAATTCGGTGGTGTCCAATTGGTGTTGGTCCGCGATCTGCTCCACATGAGTGGTAAATAGTTCCGCATCCGGCGCGACATCGTGAAATTGTCCAGCAATCAGCATTGCCACAGGTTTTTGATTCAATTGGATGTGAACCCGCGCATATTTTAATCCGGCATGGCAGGTCATCAATTCCGGTTCCGTACCGGGTTGCCGGGCAATTTGCTGCCATGCGGCTAAGCACCTTTCGTATCCCGATTTCTTGGACATTATCCGCCGGCAAAATTCAGAGCAGTTGCTAATCTCAGATAAGGGCGTTCCAGCAAGATCGGTGGTAAGCACCCCAATTTCCGCGATCTCCGCAAATACATCCTGGATCGGCTTGATGCAATGAAGTGGGATAATTTCAGTGGTTTTAACCGGTGGCGGGGTGCTTTCTCTGGTGGAAGTTCCACGCGCGTTGGGTGCTGCTTGTCCAGAGATCAATTCCTGTACTTTGCTACGCGGAAAGCGCCACTGATTACCCACTTTCACGCCAACCAATCGCCCATCATTCAGCATTCGGTAGATCGTCGTCCGGTCCACTTTCAGCAATTCAATAACTTTTTTGGTGGTCAGTAATTCATCCATGTGACCCTCTGGTGCAATAGTATACTATAATATGCGATAGCATAAATTAAATATAAATATATATACTTGTCAATATAAAAAGAACATATTTAGGCAAAAAAAATACCGCCCGGATGGTTATCCGAACGGTATTCTGGCACGATGAAGCCACCTAATCCGGCAGTAAGGCTTCAATTTTATCGATTAACTCATTGATATTAAAAGGTTTTACAATAAAGTCCATCGTTAGACTACTTTGGCGTTGAATCGTTTCCAACACCTCTAGGGGTTGGGCACTGCAAAGGAGAAGCGGCGTATGGGGGCGTTCTCGCTCCAAAAAATCAATGATTTCTCCTCCATCGATATCCGGTAGTTGCAAATCTAAGATGATAAGGTCTGGGGATGCCGTTTTGAGGGCTTCGAGTCCACTGCGTCCTTCTTTGAAGAGCGACACCCGAAAAGCGGACTCTTCCAGCAAAATTTGAAGGAAGGTAGCAATCTGTTCATCATCTTCAATCAGAATCACATCCCGAGGACGAGAGAGACCGGCACGACTCGCCTCCGTTGCCTGAACGATAACCGGCAGGGTAAATTGGAAGGTACTCCCCTCTCCGACGATGCTATTCACCGTGATTGTGCCGCCGTGAACCTCCACATATTTTTTGACAAGGGGCAATCCTTGCCCGATCCCATCGGAGACATCCAATTCGTCAAAGCGAATTTGGTAAAACGGTTCAAAAATCTGCTTTTGCTCCTGCGGCGGAATACCAATTCCTTGATCTTGCACCGAAACGATCACCTGCTTATCCTCCACTCTCGCCATAAAGTGGATGGAAAGCCGTTCAGGGTTCGAGTATTTGACAGCATTGGTCAGTAAATTTTCCACCACCTGTTGAATTCGGTTCACGTCCACTTTCAAGGTGATGTGGCGTAACTCTTTCGAAATAGTAGATTCAAACTGGAAACAGGTTGTGTGGTAGCGCTCCTGAACCATAAATTCAACCAGTTTACACCCATCGTCACAAATCTCTGAAAACAACTGGTAGGCATTGATGGTCTGGAAGTGATAATGTTCGGTACCGCTTTCCAATCGCGCGATAGCGAGCAGTTCCTCAATTAACTTTTTCTCTCGATTCGCCGCTTTGAGGATGGCATTCAAAAAATCCGCCATTTCTGGAGTGACTTCGGGTAAACTGAGCATCAGTTGGGCATAACCAATAATTGGGGTGAGTGGGGTACGGAGTTCATGAGTGACCGCATTCAAAAAATTGACTTTTGCTTGCCGCAATTTTTTTGCCTCTGTCACATCCCGAAAAACAACAACCCCACCTTTGATATTCCCCCAGCGGTCGCGGATAGGTGCGGTGTTGGTGGTAATCGGAATTTCTCGTCCCTGCCGGGAGATGAGGGTAGTATAGTCGCGCATACCGGTAATGTTACCATGTTTAATCGCCTCCATCACCGGATTTTCAGTCACTTGATGGGTGGTTTCACTGACAATATGAAACACCTCACTGAGTGCGCGTGATGTCGCTTCTGCTTGTGTCCAACCGGTGAGTTCTTCGGCAATGGCATTTAACATCAGCACATTTCCATCAATATCGGTCGTAATCACCCCATCCCCAATGGAACGCAGTGTGATTGCCAGTAGCTCTTTTTCCTCCGCGAGTGCCTCTTCAGCACGTTTGCGTTCTGTGATGTCTTCTCCGATGCACTGCAATTCCACGATGTGGTGCGGGTCATCATAGAGGGCTTGATTCATCCAGCGCAACCAGCGGTCACCTTGCGGGGTTGAAATCGGATGTTCGTAAACTGTGATAGCGTGTTCTCTCTGAAGTTTTTCCAAATGGCTCAGGACACGTTCACGTTCTTGACTTGGGATCAAATCGGGCAAATATGCCCCCACCAGAGCGGTATCGGAGTGCCCTAAAAAGGTGGCATAGGCTTTATTGATAAACGTAAGGCGATACGTTTTTGGGTCCAGGCGGTACAACATAATCGGTAGATTTTCCACAATACCGCGATACCGTTTTTCACTCTTTTTTAGGGCTTCTTCGGCTTGGATGAGACGTCGGTCTGTGTACAGATCATGCAGGGTCCGGTTCACCACCGTGGGAAGCAATTGTAAAAAATCACCATCTTTAACAACATAATCCCGTGCTCCCAGTTTCATCATTTCCACCGCGATCCGCTCATCACCATGACCGGTCATCACGATGAAAGCGGGTTTTAGTTGCTGGGTTTGGAGCAATTCGATCACTTCTTGACCGGTCATATCGGGTAGTTGGTAATCCACCAGCAACAAGCATTCTCCGGCACATTCCTGTACCACCTTCACAGCTTGTGTTCCATTTTCGGCAATATGCGCTGTCAGACCTATGTGTTGTAAATTCAGTTGTATCAGGCGTGCCAAGCCGGGGTCATCCTCGATTATCACAACCGGCACACCGTAGCAGGTATCAATTTCCGGCATATATCATAACTCCTTGTCTCTTTCACTGTCCAAAACCGACACTTCTACGACTTTCAAATACAAGCCCAATTGCCGAATTGCCTGAATAAAACTATCATGCTGAATCGGTTTTTTGATGTAGCTGTTACAACCTAACTGATGGCAAAGGTCAATTTCATCGGGATTATCAGTTGTGGTAATAATGATCACCGGTAATTTACGTAATTCATCATCCTGTTTGATTTGGCGCAATACCTCAATACCATCAACTTTGGGCATCCGAATATCAAGCAATAGCAGGTAAGGCTTCATTGGATCACGGAGTTGTTCGGGGTGGCGCCGGAATAGAAAATCCAGCACATCTTGTCCATCCGTAAAGTGAAGGATTGGGTTGGTAATTCCTGCCCGCTTTAAATTCCAGCGGATCAACGTGGCATGACCCTCGTCATCTTCTGCAATTAAAATGGTCACATCCTGATGCATCAAACCACTTCCTCATGGGGTACACATGGTAATTCAATGTAAACGGTTGTTCCCTGACCGGGTTGCGATTCTAACCAAACTCGTCCCTGATGCCGGCTCAAAATTTTACGAACAATAGATAATCCCAAACCTTCGCCCGCTGAATCTTTAGGATTTAACCGGTAAAAAATCTCAAATACTTTTGTTTGATGATTGGCGGCAATGCCAATGCCGTTATCCTGCACGGTATAGATGGCGGTATTACCCGCAACGGTTCCGGAAATATGAATTTTGCCCGGTCGGTGGGGGTCTAAGTATTTGATAGCATTACCGATAATATTGGCAAAGACTTGATTGATTTGGAGCCGGTCTCCCCAACAGGCCGGGAGATCATCTAGTGTTAGGGTTATACCATGTTCTTTTAACTGAAACTCAAATTCATTGATGACATTCGCCACCAATTGATTCATATCCAAGGGTTCTGGGTGTAGCGCTGCCCGTCCGGTGCGGGAAAGGCGGAGTAAACCATTCAGTAAACTATCCATTTTCTCCCCACTAGTCAAAATAAAGTGCAATGCCTCCGGTATTTCTTGTTGAAATAAGAGGTCCAAGCGCCGGCGTGTAGCAACCGGCATCTCCACCGATTTGAGCAGGGATTCAATGGATTGGAGCAAAAACTCGAGTTCCTTGCTAAAGCCCTGAATATTGACCAACGGCGAGCGCAAATCGTGCGAGGTTACATAAATCACTTGCTCCAATTCCTTATTTTTTTCCTGAAGCCGCTGTTCGGCTTTGTCCCGTTCCAACTGGCGTAATTGAATTTGCGCTAGCATGGTGTTAAAACCGTCGTAAAGCATGCCGATTTCATCTTGCGATACCTTCTGTACGCGGAGGGTGTAATCCTCTTCAGTGGAGATTTTGCCCATAATCTGGGCAAGATTCAGAACGGGTCGGGAGATAAATTTTTGGAAGATCGACGCCAAACCATAAGAGATTACCAGCAATCCCCCCATGCTGAGGATCATAATCAGGATATGCTCCCGGATTTTAGCGGCTAAAAATGCTGTGGAGGCTTGTAAATAGATCGTGCCGTAAGTATTCCCTCGAAAGCGAATTGGTTGAAACACATGTAGCGCGTCATCCTGAAAGTAGCTAATACCTTCTACCGGCAGATGTTCCGGCACCGTGATACCCTCTACCGGGTGATGTGCCGCGAAAAGATGCCCTTCTTCATCATACACATGAGCACTGCTTAGATACGGAATCGTTTCGATCTTCGCCAAGATATCGGCGACATCCGCCGCATAGGAAAACGTTAAGGGTGCAACACAATACTCACCGATCAACTTCGCAGTGATGCCAGTCTGATCCACCAAATCAGACCGAAAGGTCCGAATATCATTATAAATCACAAAGAGAAACCCTAGAACGACGGTCATAGACGTTACACTCAGGGTCATTAAAATCAACTTAGTCCGGATTGAGAGGCGATAGACCAAATGCATCAGGGATCCTTTACCGGATTCACAATTTTAGCAGTTTGTAACAGGAGATAGCTTACGTCCAAACCGGACTTTCTGACAGCGGTTTCGTTAACTTCAAACCGGAGGTGATCCCCTTTCAAAAAAAAATTGATATGCACCCCCTGTTGAGCATATCCGGGGGTATCCCCTACGGTCAACACGGGCTTATCCGCCACTTGCTGTAGATAATCCGGCAGGCGCTCTTTTTCGGAAGCCGCAATAAACAATACATGAATACCCGTGAGAGAATCTTCAGCGGAAAAATGACGAATTTCAACAGGCCGATGTTGAATGTGACGAGTAGCATACAGTTTTTTAAGCGTGGAATCCAAAGGAGTATTCCCTACCACGCCAATGACAAACGGCTGGGTGGTATCACTGGAAAGCGGGGGTGACCATTCAATAAAATGGGTAAATTTTTCCAGAAAGACGGTTTTTAGGGTGTACTCTTCGATCATGATTTGGGCGTGCCCCGTCACCGGTACGATCCAGAAAATTCCCAACAAAACCCATAAACGCATATCCGTCACTCTCCCCTCCTCAAAATGTAAAGTCAAGCCCGACTAACCAGCGCAAAGGGTCTTGCGGTGTCAAAATTCCCGGATTTTGAAAATCCTCAGAAGGTTCGCCATCAGAAACATTATAATATCGTGCATCCAATAAGTTATTGATTTTGAGGAAGATTGACCCCGTTACCAACGGTAAATCGATGATATTCTGATACCGCAAATGTAGATTCACAAGGGTATAAGGGTCATTGGTATATTCCGGCTGTTTATGGTACGTTTTGGAACGATAAATACCCCGCACAGACCCCATCATCTGGCGCCACGTTAGATCAACCCCGCCTTTAAGGGTATGTTGAGCCGCATACGGCAAGGGGTTATTTGTTCCGGTGCGTTCCATGGTACCATCGATAAAACTGTAGGAGAGATAAATTTTGGGCTTGAGAGGTCGCCACGTCGCTAAAATATCGAGATCAATCGATCCCCCATAGATCGTCTGGGTTCCGACGTTCCCCGGGCGCTCAATCAGGTCAATCACTTTACCTTTGAAAATACCCGGTTCGAGGGTGGCATCACGGACAATGAAGTCGTAAACTTTAGTGAAGTACACATTTGTAGATACCGCCACATAGCGAGATAGTGCCCTCTCAATTCCCGCCTCAACGGTACGCAAGTATTCCGGTTTTAAGTCAGGGTTTGGTAAGTGCATAAAGCCGCTCTTGACATCCACCACCTCCCCCTCATCATTCAATACCGGGAAAAACGTTCCATAGTGGTAATACGCTTTATAGGGGGAGGGTTCTAAAAACGCCTCACCGTACATCAACTTGAAGGTTGTCTGCTTTTGTGGTTTCATGACAACCCCGAGGCGCGGATTCACACTGGCATCATAGCGCGTGCTATAATCATAACGCATCCCCAAGGTCAACTGAATAGTCGGATTTAGGATAAGTTGCAGTTGCCCATAGACACCATAATTTTGGTAATTCAGGTGGTAATAGTCCTGCATAATCTCCAGACTATTGCCCTGATAATCAACTAACCCTTCTGTTCCCAAGTAGGGAATTTCCTGACTATCCGTGGATTGATTGACATCAAATTTATAGGGTAAATCGTTGGTTTTGGGCAACGCCGTAATATCCTCGCACATCCCTCCCACAATCAGAGATAAATTGGCATGGGGACGGTAGGTCAGTTGTTCCTCCAGCTTGAAGGAACTACTGCGCCCGTATTCCCATCCCTCTTGATAATTGGTGTAAAGATTGAGCCATTTGGTTTCGGGATGTAAGGTGAACGTACTGGTAGAAATTTCGGTGAGCAATTGCCAGGCGTCTGCTGGATCGAGACGGTACCGGGCATAGATGTTCTGGACGGACATCGCATGGACGACATCCTTCCGGTAAATCGAAAATTCCGGCGGGTTGGAAATGGAAGTGTTGTGGGATTCATAATTGCGGGAAAAACCAATTTCAAACGTATCGTAAGCTAGCCGTCCCTGCACAAAATAGGCGGAAGTGGGCATCTCAAAGGGATAAATATCCAGATAGACCGGACCCGTGAAGGATGGCATTTCACCGGTTTGGGAATAGACCTCGTTATAATAACGGAACGCCTCGGGATAGAGCTGGGGGAAATCCGGCTCATCGGTATCATAAAAATTACCGGAAATACAGTATGACCCTCGTTGATTGGCAAAGGTTCGTCCGTAAATAAACCCGTGATCGGTGGTGTTATAGCGGCCAAAACTGCTACTGAGAACACCTCCTTGCCAATCAGACCCATTTTTGGTGATAATATTGATCACCCCGGCAAAGGCATCAACCCCATATAGGGCGGAAGCGGGTCCTAAAATGACTTCCACCCGTGCCGCGTTATCCAACGCATAATTGGCACCTATCGCGTGAGGGGTACCGGTGGAGCTATTGATCCGAAAACCATCGAGCAAAATGATAAATTTCTCATTGCCGTAAATCCCTCGTAGCGTGTAAACACTATTGAATTCTGATGCCGATTTTTTCTGGATTTCAATCCCCGGGATGTCTTCCAGCAGTTCTTCCAGATTCAAGTATCCGCGGGTCTGAATTTGGTCCGCCGTGACAACATAAATGGTTGCCGGTGCTTCGGAAGCCATTTGAACCAATTTAGATGCTGTAACGACCTTAACATTAAGCAACTCAGAAATCGGTAGCTCAAACAGTTCATCTGGTTTTACCTCCGTCTGTCCATAGACCCATCCCGACCCAATAAGACAAATACAACAAAGGTAGCCGATGAAATTGCGCATGGTTTCCCCCAATAAAAAAATAATAAAAAAAAGAACACCTGATACTTCAGATGTTCCTATTGTACACCAAACCGCGCAATTAGAGCAAGCTTTTTCCGGAGACAGCCCGCCTTTCTACCTTAGCAAGCCCATTGTTTGCCAGCTACTGGAGATTTGAGGTCTTCGACCTCCACCAACGTCTCCAGATTTGACGTTAGCAGGTATTCACGGATATTTTGCCGAATATCGTTGTAATCCTGATGCAGAGGACAGGGCTCTTTTTCACTACACCGTCGATCCCCAATGGCGCACGTTTCAAAAAAGGTTTCAAGGTCTTCAAACACATTCATCACTTGAAATAAACTGACTTCTTTGGGGTCTTTTGCCAACGAAAACCCACCATTGGGGCCTTTGGTGGATTTTAAAATTTTAGCTTGAACGAGCTGTTGAAGCAACTTGGAGAGAAAATGCTTCGGAATGCCTTCTTCTTTGGCAATGATTTCCCCCCGGCAGGGAGCTTCATCCTGATGCTTAACCAAATACGAGAGCGCTCGCACAGCATACTGGGTAGATTTGGAAAAGATTAACATACGCTTTCTTTCTATACTGGACTCAACGAAATAGGCACCACTTAATAAATAGATATACTAATCTAGTGAATTATATACCCGTTTAATTGGAATGTCAAGTTAAAATTAACGATAACCACCTCTATTTCTTGAATTTGTTTTATCTTTCCAACAAAAACGGCGAGATTCATGCGAATCTCGCCTGTTTTAGCCCTTGAAAATAACAGTAGCGATGCGGTTATTGCACCCCGCGCCGGATCACCATCCCCAGATAAAAGACCGGTAAATACACCACAATGATGATCGAACCGACGACAATCCCGGTAAAAATAATCAGAAGCGGTTCAATCAGCGTGGTCAAGCGGCTCACGGCGGAATCCACCAGTTTTTCGTAGAATTGCGCCGCTTTAAGAAGCAATGAGTTCATTTCGCCAGTTTCTTCGCCGGTGGAAACCAGTTGCAACAGGGTTGGTGGGAACACATTTGATTTTTCCAATGATTCGGCAATAGTGTACCCATTACGGACGAGGCTTTGGGCTTGTCCCACACCGAGTTCATAAACCCGATTCCCAACAACATTTCGGAGCAAGCCTAATCCTTCCACTACCGGGATCCCGGAACCGATCAAAATCCCGAAGGTACGGGCGAACCGGCTAACCACGGCATTTTCGATGATCCCCCCGATGATCGGGAATCGTAGCTTGAACCGGTCAAATAACAGACTGCCAGTATCCGAAAGGGAAAAGATAAACAGAATTAAAAAGGTCAGGAAGAGGAGCCCCATTGCCACCAAAAAGTTATCCGTAACGCCGTGGGACACCGCCAGCAGAATTTGGGTGGGTAGCGGTAAATCGGCGCCAAAACGGATATAAATCCGCTCGAACATGGGCACAATTTTCCAGACCAAAATCGTCACCACAAAGATCAAAAAACCGACCACAAACATCGGGTAAAAAAGTGCCGAAAGTACTTTGCGACGGGTATCTTCCGTACTTTCCAGATAATCTGCCAAATCCTCAAGAATGGTGTGCAAGGTCCCGCTCAACTCTCCGGATTTGACCAGAGCGCAGTAAAGGCTGGAAAATACACCCGGATGTTTTTGCATGGCTTCGGAGAGTGTCAAGCCGGTTTTAATATCTTTTTCCAACTCTCCCAGTACCCGCTTAAAGCGGCGATTGCGTTCATGCGTGGCTAAGTTGGAAAGTGCTTTTTCGAGGGTTAATCCCGCGGAAAACATAGTCGCCAACTGCCGGGTGAAGAAGACCAATCGATTTAAAGGGACAGATGTACGGAGCTTATAAACCGCCGCTCCAATCCGGTCTGTCAGGCTCTCGCGCGTTCGATAGGCGCTATCGCCGGCACTGGTGATAGAAATAACCGTGTGCCCCTTCTCATAGAGTTTATTGAGGGCGGCATCCAATGTGTCGGCATTTAAAAGCCCTTCTTCACGAACACCGGATTTATTTTTGACGATATAAGAAAAAGTTGCCATGTCCGAATTTTATCGAGTTTAAATTTTGGAATTTAGAGTTATTTTCAATAGGGATTAGGTTTCTCACCGGTGGTACGGGTTTCAAGCCGGGGCAATTTCTAAACACACTATTCGGCGATAGTCACACGGAGGACTTCTTTGACCGTTGTTTTGCCCTCGAACAACTTCCGTAGTGCATCTTGCCGCAGGGTTTCCATACCGAGTTTCAGGGCTTCTTCGCGCACAATTTCTGGGTTGGCACTATCGAACACCAATTTCCGAATCGGGGAGAGCATCTCCAAAATCTCAAAAACAGCGGTACGTCCATAATAACCGGTGCCCCGGCAATGCGGACATCCCCGCCCCATGAAGACCGTTTTGCCTTCTAGGTCTTTTTCGGTCATTTCCAATCCGATTAATTCCTCCGGTGAGGGAGTATATGGCTCTTTGCATTGTTTGCAGATCGTCCGCACCAGACGTTGCGCCATCACCAAGTTGAGTGAAGACGCCACCAAATAAGGTGGAATCCCAATGTCAAGTAATCGTGTCACCGTGGAAGGGGCGTCGTTGGCGTGGAGCGAGCTAAACACCAAGTGACCCGTCAGGGAGAACTTCACCGCAATATCGGCGGTCTCCAAATCTCGAATTTCCCCGATAAGAACAATATCCGGGTCTTGACGCAAGATGGAGCGCAAGGCACTACCAAAGGTTAAATCAATTTTGGTATTCACTTGCACTTGATGAATACCATCCAGTTGGTACTCAACAGGGTCTTCCACCGTAACAATATTGGTTTCGACGGATTTGATCTCATTGAGTGAGGAATAGAGGGTGGTACTCTTCCCGGAACCGGTGGGACCGGATAGAATCACCATCCCGTAGGGACGCATAATCCAGCGGCGAAAAATCGACAATTTTTCCGGATCGAATCCCAAATTGGTCAAATTGAGATTAAAGGAGGTTTTATCCAGCAAGCGGAGCACCACTTTTTCACCCAACACCGTCGGTAAGACCGACACCCGGACATCGACCTCGCGATCCGGTAGTTTCAGAGTGAAACGCCCATCCTGCGGCAACCGTCGTTCGGCTAAATTGAGCTTAGAAAGCACCTTAATCCGGGAAACAATGCCACTGCCGGAGGATTTCGGCGGCGTCATTACCTCCTGCAAGACCCCATCGATCCGGTAACGAACCACCATGTTGTGTTCTGCTTGTTCAATATGAATGTCGGTGGCGCGGCTTTTGATCGCTTCCGAGAGAATCAGATTAACCAGTTTTACAATTGGGGCATTATCGACTTCTTTTTGAAGATTTGCCAGATCGGTTTCATCGCCTTCTTCAGTCTCGGAAATAAACTCCAGACCGCCGAGCAATTCTTCCACTTCGCCGGATTTCCGCACCGCTTCGTAATGTTTATCAATCGCCATTTGGATATGCTTTTTGTGAGCCAATAGCGGATTGATGTTAAATTCCGTCAGCTTACGGATATTATCCACCACGACGATGTCATCGGGGTCGGTTAAAGCCACGGAAAGGACGTTATCCGAGCGGGCAAATGCCAAGACGGAATTTTCTTTAGCAAAGGGTTCCGGGATAACCCGGACAATTTCGGGGCGGGCATCCAACAGCGTATCCAAATCGACACTCTTCATACCCATTTGGAGGCCCAACGCATAATCTAAATCAGCTTTATCGAGGTATTCCATCTCAATCAAGGTTTCACCAAGCCGTTTACCCCGTGTTTTTTGCTCGTTTAGGGCTTCGTTTAGGCGGTCTTCCACCAACAGACCTTCCTGAACTAAAATCGTTCCAATCATTGAAAATTCAGGATTATACGTATCACTCATAATGATTTTATATCCTCATCACGTTTATAAGAAAATCAAGAGAAAGAAACCCGTTCTCCCTCTCCAACCGAAAACGGGTTTCTTTAATTCCGTCTGACGCTTTTTTAACGCGCTTCCAACACCCGCACTTGAATGGTCTCGCTATCATTGATTTCAGGGTGAAGCGGATCAAATTGGAAGGTTTGAATTTCGCACCCATAGGTACCGGGGGTATCAAAATCATCATAACAGACCCGGAAGGTCGTTTGGAAGATACCGGTGGCATCGGTAATACCCGGCGATTCTAAGATGGTACCGCACTCTAGGGTATTCACGGCGACCACAATACCGCCCTGCGGCAATCCAAATTCATCAGTAGCTCGTACAAAAACATCCACATCTTCACATTGACCCGGTTCAGATAGGGTCACAAACTGCGACAGCAACTGGACTTCCAAATAGAGAAACTGCGGAATACTAATATCGAAGAACATCGGGGTCGTATTGACGACGGAGTCGCAGACCGCTGTTAGAAAGAGAGTTTCAAAAGCAGCATTACTGTTGGCATAGACATAGGTGTACGCAATACCGGGGTCGGGACCAGCACCCTGCCCGGATTCCCCGATGTCAATCGGCAGAACATTTGACGTCCAGGTGTACGCCGCAATGGTGGCAATGGGTGGGTCAACTGACCAGTACACGACGGTGCTATCATCCACCGGATTGGTATAGACATCGCGCACTAAAGCACTACAGACCACGCGGAACACCCCGCCATTTGCCTCCATGTTGATGAGGTCAAAACCAATGTCAATTCGATGGGGTGGGCCCGCGGCAATCGTCACATTACGGTACGTTTGCCAATTCTCCATGCCTTCGGCACGAACATCCAGCCGGATCGTACCCGGATTCGTGCCACTGAAGATGCTCACCCGGGCAATTCCGCCAATATCGGCAATCACAGACGTTTCATTACCGATGCCATCCAGATTTTCACCGCCATTGGGTCCAAACATGCGGAAATGAACAAGAGCATAGGGGATGGGGTTATTTTCCTGATCCAGGACTAACACTTGCACCACACATTCTTCCTGCCCGCCGGTATTTACTACTTGAATTCGCGGAGTGCTAAAGTAAACTTCCAGCGCATTGGGCTCCGGCGTCCAAGGGAGGATAGTGATCGGCGCCGTGGTGGCTTGCAAACGCCCTTCGAGGAAGGATGCCGTAACCTGAACCACAACCGCTTCTTCAATCGGTTCTTCAAACCCATCATGGAAGTTTACAATTGCCCGCCCTAAGGAATCCGTAACGGCAAAGGATCGGACAATGCCGATATTATCAGTCGTCGAGAAATAGATACGCTGTCCCGGCACCGGCTCATCTAACACGGTGGTCAAAGTAGCGGTAATTCGGCACGAGTCACCCACACCATCCGCATTTTGAACCGTGCGGTTGGTGGAAACAGTGAGTTGGAAGTAATCTTCCGGCGGCAAGATGGTAATTCGGACGGAATCTTGAAGACCCAACGAGTCGTTCCCTGCCAACACCCAGACTTCAGCCGGTTCGGTCGGCGGGATGTCAAAGCGTTCTTCAAAAATCCGGTTCAAAACCCCGTTGGAATTGGTGACCGAGGGGGCTGGACGAATCCCAATCAGACCCGGAAACTCCGCTAAGGAGCGTTCAGCAATGGAGACATTGACCGGCACTCCCGCGAGAATGTTCCCGTCGCGGAACATCCGAATCCGGATGATTGAGGAATCCCCAATGCCACCGGCAATTTCGCGCGGAATCGCTTGTATGGTCATTTCATGAACTGCCGGTGCTAGGGTCACAAAAACGGAGTCCCGCACACCTAAGGTATCATTCTTAGCAATCACAAGGGTTTGCAAGGGGTGCTGCGGTACTGGATTTAATTCTTCACCCAGAAAATATTCCACAATCCCGTTGAAGTTAGTAGTATTCGGATTCTCTTCTTGCTCAGTAAAGAGATTCACCTGACCGGCATAGGTATAATCGGTGGGACGTGCCGGAATGTATAAGTCCACCATGCGCCCGGACAGAGGGCTACCATCCCGGGTAAGATACGCCTGAATAAGCGCAGATTCTTCTACCCCCGCTTTGATCCGGGTCGGAATGGCTGAAACATCAATGCTATAGGTTGCCGGTCGGACTTCGAGGGATGAGACCGCATAAGCGGCATTGCTAAAATTGGCAAAAATTTCGATAGAGAAGGGTTCGGTAATGGCGGACGCATTCAAGACGGGGCGGAAATACGTACGCGCCACACCTACCGGAATGGTTTCTTCCTCACCACCGGCACTGGTGCGCACATTACCGGGGTATAAACTGCCATAATCGGGTGTATTCAGGCTAAAATTAATCCACTGATTGGGTACAGCCACCCCATTGGCATCAATTAACGTGGCATCAATGGCAACATTTCCCGCATGTCCCGAATAAATAAAACGCGGATGGCTGAGAACCAAGCGATAACCGGTCGGAGGAGGCAATAAGATAATCACCATAGAATCCGCCACCTGTGCATTACCGGCTCGAACTTGAACTGGTAGCGGTTCGGTGGGTGCATTTTGGCGAGTAAATCGATCCACAAGGTAAACGGAAACTTCACCATTGGAATCGGTTACATAAACCCCTTCATCGGGTCCGGGTCGAAGGGTAACATTGGAGGTATCCACACCGGACAGCCCAAAATCGATTTCGACGCCCGGGACGGCTCTGTGGTCAATATTGGTTAAAAGGGCTTCGATCCGGATGGAATCTCCAATACCGGTGTACATGGAATATACTTGTTCATTGGCGGCATTATAGGCTTTCAAATCCGCATAAATCGGCGTGGGCGCATCCTTAGAAAAAATAACATTAAAAAACTGTTGGACGTTATTATCCGTCTGGATGGTCACCGCAATGTTTCCAAAGATAGGGGTTTGGGTGCTTGGGTCCCGGTTTAGGATAGTTGCTTTGGCAATCCCCTCGCTATCGGTGATGGGTTGGGTGACAGCAATATCGCCTCGTTCGGCAGAAAAATAGACTTTAACACTATCTAACAAGCTAAGGTCTTGTGCTTTGACCTGTACTTGCAGTTCAACACTGGTAACACCTTGCGTTTGAACCCGATAATTGGTACTGTCCGGACTCAGCAAGGAAATAAAGTACGGAATACGCGGTGTCGGCTCAACAATCGGGTTTGAAGAGACTTGTTTTTCCGGTTCGCGGGTATCGCAACCCATTAGACCAACGGTCAGGGTCGCCATCACCAGCATCAGGACAATCAATAAAAAAGGTCGTTCAAACATATTCATAATAGGTCACCCTCCTAACGGTATGGGATGGATGTAGGAAATCTCATTTATGCTCATGATGAAGCATCAATGGGGATTATTCACCGGTAGATGCGTCTTGCTCCAGCATGATATTTTTTTTCTCTTGCAGATAGTCCATGTGCTGTTGAGTCGCTTTTTCGCGCATCTCATCTCGCATATCAATCATCGGGAAGTCCTCATGGACATCACCGTTGACCAGTTTACCATTTTTCAGGATATGGGGGGTGATTTCAATCAGCAGTTCGGTGCGTTTGGTTTCCATGCTGTTATACCGGAACCAATTACCGATCAAGGGCAAGTTACTGAAAAATGGGAGGCGATATTCCGTATTCACGTCTTCAGAACCGAGGAAACCGCCGAGCACGACACGTTCACCATCTTTAACGATGACCGTAGTGGAGGCTTTACGCACTTTTGTACGAGGCAATTCGCCGTTGATAAGTTCCACCACAGAGCTTACTTCGGGGGTGACTTCCAAGGTGATGAAGCCATCGGCATTGACAATGGGCTTGATTTCAAGTTTCGTACCCACGTTTTCCCGTTCAATAGAAAAGCCGGTACCTCCACCGACCACAACGTTGGAGACGGTATATGGAATCGTTTCCCCAATGTGCAAGTTTGCTTGGCGGTTGTTCATGGTGGTCAAACGGGTATCCGCCACGATTTCCGCCACGTTGTTTTTGAGCATAAAATCGAGGGTGACATCAAAGGCGGTCAATTGCCGGCTGAAATGGCCGATATTGCTCAAGCCATCCAGAGGTTGGTAGCCTTGTTGGTCTGGCAGGATTTCAAAGTCACCCAATTCTTCAAACCGGCTTTCGCCAGCTTGGCCCAGCGTATAAATCCCTTCAGCCTCGGAATAACCGTTTTCAACCAAGATCGTGGTTAATTTGGTCAATTTTGACCAATCAATACCCATTTCGCGGGCATAGTTGGTCTCAACTTCAATAATACGGGTTTCCAACATAATTTGGAAGGAGGGTTTATCGATCTGATCGATAATATGGCGAATTTCTTCAATGGTTTTGGGATTGGTATTGATCAGCAACGCATTCCCCATCGGCAGGGTTTGCACATTATCGGTCAGGTCTGCCAGCAGGTCTTTGACTTCTTCCACATTGGCGTGCTGCAGTTCGATCAAATAGGGTTTTAAGCCGACTTCATCATCTTTGGTCAGGGTCTCGGTGGAGGCAATCAGAAAGGAATTTCCGACAATTTCATAGGATAGACCGGAGGCGCGCACCACCAGATTGATGGCTTGTTCAATCGGGACATCTTGCAGGCGGATGGATAATTTTTGAGCTTTATCGACTCCGGGACCCGTGACGATATTAAAACCGCTCTGTTCTGCCAGAATGGCTAAGACGCTGGGCAGGTAGGCTTCATCGGCATCCAGAGAGACCGGTGTATTTAAGTTAGCGGCAGAAGCGCCGGCGCCGCCCTGTGCAAAACCCACGAGCGGATAGCAAAGCATGAAAGAAACCAATAGAAACGGAAGAGGTTTTATCAACAGACGAAAATTAGCAATTGGGTTCATTATGGCTTACCTTTCTTCGGTACGGGATTGTTGAACGGCACGTCGGGAAAGTAGCACAAGTTCTCGACCGTTGGGTTGTTGCAGGATTACCCGCTCCCGCTCGATCCGGAGAACTTTGCGACCTTCGATCTCGTCACCTTCTTTGACAATATAACTATTACCTTTATAGCGAATCACAGCCGTGCGCTCCGAGGAGGCAACAACCGTCGCATTGAGGGAGAACCCCTCCACCGCATTCAGTTGTTCTAAGCGCTTGCGTTCCTCTTCTCGCCGCCGTTCTTCTTCTTTTTTTGCCAGCGCCGGCGGGATGAACGTAATTACACGGGTCATCTGCAACGGATTGACTTGGGTCTTAAACTCTAAGGAATAGCGCTCGACCAAATCCGCTTCCAACTGCGAGACGATCCGTTCCAAGTCACTATCCAACCGTTGTGTTGCGGTGTCGGGTTCAATATGGCGAATTTGTTGGGCATTGCGGTGCAAATGGTACACGGAATACAACGCCAGCATTAGCAATAATATCGCAAACAACGTAAAAATGTCTTTGGCTAGGTCTGACTTCATAAGCTCTGATCTTCTTTCACAAGGGTCAAAGTACTGATGGTCAATTTCATTTCGTAGGTATCCAATTCGCGGTCTTTGCGGGGGGAGATAAAATCATAAGGGCTGTTTAACACATCAAATTTCTGGATGTTTGTCAGCCGTTCGGAACGTTCTAGCTCCGCCACAAAGTTTCCGAATTGCTTGTAATTACAGAGAATGTGAAGATCATGGGTGGTGCGGTAAAAGCGGTCGCTGGCAGTTTGTCGGGTGGATTGGTTTGGTTCTACCGCAATCAAGGTAATGTTGTACTTATCCAGTACCGGCGTGAGGTATTTGAGGAAGTCTAGCGAGCGTTCCTTTACCAGCGAATCGCTCTGAGACATTGCCAAATTTCCTTCAATTAGCCGCGCCACTTCTTTCACTTCACGATTCAAAATCCGGGCACCGATCAGTTGTTCCTCTTGTTTTTGGATTTCGTAATCCACATTACGAATTTCCCGTAGTTTGGCGTTGTACAGAACAAACGTGTAATAGAGAATCGCGGCGCCAATCAACACAAAAATCAAGGTAAAAACGGTGTATTTAGACATAAGCTTACTCAACTACCATCATTTGAGGCTCGGAAGAAGAGGCACTTGCCTCCGGTGAACGTACTTTACACACCAATCCAAATTCGAGCACACGCTGTTCGCCGACATTGATGTGCTTGGAGAAATCAAAATCCACATCCAGAAAATCCGCCGACAAGGTGGAATCGGCCCGGATCGAGTCAATCAATGCCAAGACAAAATCCAACTCCTTTTGGTCTTTGCGGACTTCAGTCAAGCCTTCCAATTGGAAGAGGTTGCGGTCTTGATCGTAAGACATTTTGGTATAAACCGCTTTCGCCGGAATCACCTCTGCGAGTGCCGCCAATTTTGGCGTCCAGAGCAATCGATTTTGCTCGAGTGCGGCGAGGACGCGGACATCTTCTTCAGATACATAGCGCGGACTTTTTTGTAACTGGCTCAGTTCCGCGTTGATATCCGCCAGTCGTTGCCGGCGTTCTGCCAATTTAGCGTTGATGTCCTCGTGATAGCGGTAGCCCCAGGCGAGAATCGCGCCCAACACCATAAAATACAGTAGCATCCAGACCCAGAAGAATCGCTTCCGGCGAGCTTCTTCCCGGCTTTCTAGTGCGACTTTGTTGAGATTGATTCTAAAACCAATCGTGGTTGAAAGTTCCGTCATGGTTGCATCCACATTAAAAGTTCAAAAAATGAGGTTCCCCGGTGGTATGCGAAGACACACACCTCCGACAGGTTTCGCACCCACTGAGGAACCAAAACAGACTTATTCGCCGAATCGCAGTGCTAACCCAACCGCTTGCGCGATTTGTGGTTCTTCACTGACACCCATGTTCCCCGGTAAGTTCATATATTCCAATGGGTTATAAACTGATACAGGTAAATGGAGTTGCCCCGAGAGAAACGCATCCATGCTGTGAATTTTCGCCGAACCGCCGGTCAGCAGCACCCGGGAAAAATCATTGCGACCCGATTCCTTGAAGTAGTAGCGCAAGGAGCGCCGGACTTCGTCCACCAACATCTCTTGGGTCTGCTTTTCCGCCAAACTAATTGACGGACGGCTCATTTTGACCGAGGTCACCGGGTCATTATCATCAATATCGGCTTGCGGGAAAATCCCTTTGTCATATTTGATCTGCTCACCGACGCCAAAATCCACATCATACTCACGCATCAGATCATGGGTAAAGTGATTTCCACCGTAGGGAATATCGCGGGTAAAAAATAAGCCTTTACGGTGGTAAATCGCTAAGACAGACCGGGTCGCTCCGATATTTAGGATGACCACAATTTCATCATCATTGACGGCATTGAGCAGGACATAGGAATTGACCAGCGCCAAGCTATCCACATCGATTACCGGAGCGGTCTCTTTGATACCGATTTGTTGCAATAACGCGGCATGTTTGGTGTATGCTTTGCGGGTCGTCACCACCAACAAGACATCAATTTTGCCTTGGTCTTTATCTTCACCTAAAATTTGGTAATCAAGGATGATTTCACTACTACCAACGGGCAGGTGTTTGCGGGCTTCAAAACGCAGGGAGGATTCAAGTTCGTCTTCCGTGAGTGAAACCGTTTTAATTTGCTTGACACTAACGGCTTCACCCCCAATGGAGGTGTAAATTTGTTTCAAGCGTTTGGGATCAATTTTGAGTCGCTTGAACACATCGGAGAGCGCCGAAACGTATTCGACGGTATTATCTTTTTCGGCATCATACTCTTTGCCTTCGGGGAAAATTTCTTGGATAGCATAATTGACCAACTTAACTTGATCATGTTTGCGTTCCAACTGTACGAGTTTGATACTGTGGGTTCCAATATCCAAACCAACGGCAGTTTTTTTATTTCCAAGCATTCGACTATTGTTGTGCCTTTCTTTCGTAAGCTCAAAGGGTTAGGTGAGAGAAAACCGGAACCACCGGACGGGCAGTTCCGGTCAATCGATACGATTAATCATTCACACCGGTCATTTCCCGCCAAT
This sequence comes from Gemmatimonadota bacterium, assembly GCA_003697105.1. Lineage (GTDB taxonomy): Bacteria > 4572-55 > 4572-55 > J002 > J002 > J002. The sequence continues at coordinate 85,017 of RFFQ01000003.1, forward strand.
TATAGCGAACATAAGATTTACCACCATTTGCGTATTCAACTTCGATATAATCCGGTGGGGATTGGGTATAAAAGCGTTCATCATAGTGATAATCTTTATCGTGAAACCCGCCATGATTGCCGAAATTATTACAACCGGCATCCGAATAGGTACGGTGGACATACCCGCGATACCGTTGCGCAATGGCACCCCAAAATGTTAAGACGGTCCCCTCATGGGGTAGCTCATGCATCCACGGTTCATTAGATGACAACCGGGCGGCGTCCGTTTCTAACCCACACATATGTTGTACCGTAAACGCACCCCGGTCTTCTGGGTAAACACCATCACCCAGTGCCGCAATGGCGGCATTCAGTACCAAGCCCCACTCCTGACCCCGAAACCGAAACTGACGATTTGCCGCACTATTGGCAATGATCACCCGCTTTTCAGAGATAATCCCCAGATAATTTTTACTATTTTCCGGGGGTTTACCCAACATCCCACGTATAAAATTGAGGGTATCGGAATCAGCATAGTAAAGATGATCGCTGATGTAAATATTACCACTGGCACCCACACTTAAATTGCCTTTAAATACCCCTTTTAGTTCGACCACGCCATCAATAAACCAAGACCCTCCTTCGGGCCACTGGGGAATGCTAACACCGGTAAATAACGTATCGACAATCCGGTCAGCATGAGGACCGCCCGGTTGTCCCGCCCAGTCCACATGGTAGGAGAGAGGATTCCCCGGTTGGCGAAAGCGGTGGCGAGTCACTTTTGCTCGCCCGCTCCGTTTAAACTCAATGCGTACGGCAACTTCTTCTTCTTCTTGTGTTTCAGGGTTCCACCAGTGGGTTGAGAAGCGACGAATCGCATTGTTTCGCACATTTTCCGCATTGTGGGGATACACAATTGGTGGGACACCAAGTTCATACCCGCCCAGAAAGACTTCTTCGGGGTCTTCAGGACCTCCGCCCAGCGGATGCGTCCATGTGATATCTTCACTGGCACTTTGCACAAAATCCCGGAAAATCGGTGTTCGGGGTTGGGGCGAACTGCGAGTTGCCAGTGCCAGTTGGTCGTTGGTATATACTTTACCGGTAATATCATCACCATACCGGAAAGTGACCAGATCAAAATTATCCGGCTCGCGTTCGCTATCCGTAAAGTAAAAGTATTGAGCCAATGTCTCTTGGAGGTAATTGGCAATAGCGGTACGCGAGGTATTATCCGGTAATTTACGACCGCGATCATCTGCTAAAACGGCATAGGAGGAAAAGCTGGGCATGCCATTTTCATACGTGGGGGTCATTCCGATAAACCCAATCACTTCTTCACGCCGCCCATGCAAACTTTTGCGTGTCATTTTGTGTTCGGGGACTTTCCGGTGGGATAGATTACCGGAAGTTTCATTCATGACATCCTGAATGTTATTTGCCTGCTCCAACATGACTAACTGTTGCACCCGGTCGATCTCGATATCGACAACGTGCATGTGATACGCCGCCATTGCCAGATATCCGGCACTAATAAGCCCACCAACCAGCAACAATGCCATAACCAACACAATGCTAAAACCATGTTCCGATGGGACATTCCGCATGAAGCGGATCACCTCCTTAAAATGAGTTACCGTGTTCCGCGATAACTTGATGTGTCGTGTTTTGTAGATGAACTAACTGCTCAAACTCTTGGATATCCAAAACGTCACCATTGCGGTCAGTCACTTGGATAGCATAGCGCATCAGCAGATAATTTCGGGGACTTTCACCGTGTTTTCTCTTAAAATCAAAGCCATTGGGGAGTTTTTCGAGCTGATTTCCGGGGATAAACTCACAGTTGATGACGGAAATATTGGAAGGTAATGCTTGCGGGATTAACCGGCGGGCTTGGTGTCGTTTTTCATCCTGAGCTAACTCTCGCCCTAAATCATCCTTCCAACCGGGATAGGTGATGTAAATCGCCCGTTGGGCTTTATCGTTTCGCGAATCCCGGTCTCGATTGCTAATTTTACCCCATTTGATCTCCACTTGCCATTCCGAACCGGCTTTAATACGCCGGTCACGGGTGATTTCTGAGCCGTATAGGGTCAGTTTTGCGTTTTTCTTACCTTGATAACTTTCAATTTTATAGTCTTGCGCCGTATTGATCCCCTTGCGATAGGCTTCGTAGCCGCCTCGCCGGCTCGTGGAGGCAATACCATCCGCAATCCAGTTCATCATCAAGGAAAGATTCATCTGAAGATCAATGATGCCGGAGGTTTCGTCATAATCTGCTTCGGCAAAGTTGACCGTCTGCAACAAACTCCAAGAAACAACAGACATAATACTGATGATTGTTAAGACGGTTCCCACCTCATAAAGGGTCAACCCGCGTTGATGTTTCAACCGCATAAAAGACATGGACATAAACCTCCTGCTAGTTTGCCCGAAACCAAACATCATTGGATAATCGAACCGCGTTATCTTCCGTTTTGCGGATACGACCATCACCGTTACTATCCCACCAAACGATCACATCGAGTTCCCGGCGGGCAACACTGGGACCGTATGTCGTTTCACTTTTCATATCCCCGACAACCCACTCAACTTCAGCCGTAACTCGGGTGGAACCGTCACTGAAGACATCCAAGGGGTATTCATAGGAACGCCAATTTCGGACATTGTTCGGATTGGCTTTGACATATTCCGAGAGCATAATCAAGTCAGACCGTGCTTTCCGGAGCGCTTTTAGCCGTAATTCTTGTTGCTGGACGATCTCTTGCCCATACACAAACGCCAGATAAAAGGCAACCACACCAATCGTCATAATTAAAATCGCTGTTACCAACTCAATGAGGGTAAAGCCGCAAGATTGGCGCTGAAACAGACGAGATCGCATCGTAAAGTCTCCCGGAGTCCTCGGATTAGCGCATGAACCATTCTGGGTCATCCGCTACTTTTGCCGCATCGGCTTTGTTAATCTTACCTTCCACAACCAAGCGACGCAGATCGTCATCCAGAGTCTGCATACCAACATGGCTACTGGATTGAATCACCGACGGAATTTCATAAATTTTATTTTCCCGGATTAGGTTCCGCACGGCCGGCGTGGCGATCATCACCTCTGCACCGACAACCCGCCCTTTACCATCTTTGGTGGGCAGCAATTTCTGGTTGATCACACCTTCCAGTGATTCCGACAACATGGATCGAATTTGCGGTTGTTGCTCACTGGGAAAGATATCGATAATCCGGTTGATCGTTTTAGGAGCACCACTGGTATGTACCGTGGAAAGCACCAAGTGACCGGTTTCGGAGGCGGTCAAGGCCAATTGCACCGTTTCCCGGTCTCGCATTTCCCCTACGAGAATCACATCGGGGTCTTCACGCAACGCCGCCCGTAACGCATTGGCAAAGGAATGCGTTGTTGCCCCTAATTCCCGCTGATTGATTAGTGAATTTTTACTGCTGTGGAAAAACTCTACCGGGTCTTCGATGGTGATGATATGGCATTGCCGGTTCTCATTGATATGATTGATCATTGTTGCGAGGGTGGTTGTTTTCCCACTTCCGGTGGGTCCGGTCAACAAGACTAACCCGCGGTCTTTTAGAGCTAAGTCTCGCAAGACAAGCGGAATGCCGAGTTCTTCAAACCCTTTAATTTCCTCTGGGATCGTACGAAAAACCGCGCCAATCCCCAAAATCTGGTGAAACACATTGACCCGAAACCGGGCGACATTGGGCAAGGCATAGGAAAAGTCAATCTCAAAATCCCGTTCCAGTTTCTCCTTTTGATCCCCTTTCAGGATTTCGTAGATCATATCTTTTAATTTACCATTTTCCAAATTCACCGGCAGATTGAGCTTGCGCATGGTACCATTGATCCGCACCATTGGTGTGGATCCCGTACTCAAGTGCAAATCGGAGGCACCAGATTCTTTGGAAAAGGCTAAAAGCTCATCAATATGCATAATAACTACCCTTCAATCAAAGAGTTACTGCTGTGTGTCATCGCCATGCCCATAACCGGAGAACTTCGCCGTTTCCACATCAAACCGGACGGTGCGACCCGCGCCACCGGGCATATTAGCGGTACTGGTAGCTTGAATCGACGTTAGATTATCCCCACCGCCGACGATGCTAAACTGCCAATTATCCAAAGTCGCTTGTTCGAGGGTTAACCCCGCATTCCGCAAATCATTCAGGCTAGCCGTATAGGAGCCATAACGCTGATAATAAACTTGATTTGCCCGCCAAATTGCCGAAATAGCAGTTTCAGCTTCAGCCGCCCGCGCACCTTCAACATATTGCAGATACAGGGGCACCGCAATCGCCGCCAAAATGGCTACAATAATCACCACAATCAAAATTTCGACCAGCGTAAAACCAGACCGCTGTTGCCGATTAAAGCTATTACAAATGTTGCTCATGTGAGAATACTCCTTCAACAAAAATAGATTGGAATTGAAACGTTGGAAAAAAGATATAAAAAAAACCCACATCTCCTAAATAAAACCGGTTTATTTAGACGTTGGGTTTTCGGGAAATGGATTGCAGCAGTTGGGAAAAAGCAGTAGGGGAATCGCTAATGTGGAAAGAAGATAGCATAAATCCGAAAAGGTGTCAAGAAAAAAATCAGAAGGGGATCCAATAGCACCTGTTTTAATTTCAGCAAATTACGTTCGCTATAAAATATATCGTGTTCTAAAACCCAACACCCTTCTAACTAATGTGTTGAAAAATAGTTAGTAAGAATTCAGGTGCCAAAGCGGAAGGCAAACCTCCCCCGGCATTAATGTGCATTAAATTATCGTGTTTTAAATCCCTAAGATGTGTCTTATCACCTAAGTACACGTCAAAAGTGTAATAACTCTTTTGAATTCAATGGGTTTCAGATGTATATAGGCAATGATTGATTGTAATTCATCAAGCCCGTATCGAAACAAACTGATTTCA
>RFFQ01000147.1 GCA_003697105.1 Gemmatimonadota bacterium
GCGCTATTCATACAGCCTAAAAGGTCACTTTTGGCGAAGGTATTGATAATACTCTTGTGAAATTCGATAAAAGCCGGTATAATCACGCTCGTTATTCACATTTTAGTCATGGAAAAAGGAGAACAAAATGCCCCTGGAGCCGGCATCCCCGGAACATCCACAACTCCCCCGCCTCGAAAATCCCATTTTTCGGGTTATTTTATATTTTATCGGGCTGGTTGGGGTGATCATTTTTACTGATGTCTTCGCCTACCAGCTCCTGATCTGGGGAGGCGTCTTATCTGAAACTACCCTGACCGGAAATCCCCATTTGGAATTCAGTCCCGTTGCGATGCTGGTGCTGGTCAGTTGCCGCACTGTGGGTGTGGTTCTGTTTACCCGGTGGTTTTGCCATCGGGTAGAAGGACGGGCATGGCGCACGTTAGGAGTCGATCTACGGCTCGGTCATCTGGTACAAGGCTTGGTTTGGGGCGCGGGATTGATTTTGGTTTGTGCCGGCTTGCTGCAAACGCTGGGGAATGTGACCTTCCGCTCGGGCACGTCCTCCGCGGGCGTTCTGATGCTCTATTTGCTGATTTTTGTGTTCGCCGGTGTGATGGAGGAACTGGTCTTTCGGGGCTACATTCTGGGTACCTTGATGGAACGGATGGATAAATATATTGCGCTGGGGGTTAGTGCCTTTTTGTTTATGATGCTCCACATCTTTAATCCGAACATCTCGCAACTCGGCACCATTAACCTGACATTAGCTGGTTTTTTGTTGGGTATTTACTATCTGCACCAGCGAAATATCTGGTTTTCGGTAGGGATGCACGTTACATGGAACTTCGTCCAAGGTCCGTTACTCGGGTTTGAAGTCAGCGGGTTAGAGTTACATGCCCTTTATAACCCGACCCTTCACGGTAGTGATCTCTTAACGGGCGGTAAATTTGGCTTGGAAGGCTCTATCCTCTTGACCGTACTGATGATCCTTGCCGCCGTGTACATTCATTTTCAATTTAAGGAATGAGGCTGGCTTACCCTCCGCGAAAAACGCCCCCGAAGAGATATAACCCTACGGATTCTGACAGCTCTGAAGAATGAGTACATGTATAAAGTTACAGTGCCGATTTGAGGCTAGCCAAAAAAATATTTTTTCGCAGACTGTTGTAATACTTTCTATGATGCACCGTAGATTATTACAGATATACATTCGTTAGGGCTGGGATTCTGATTTATTGCTTGCCCAAACTGAAAAACTTGGGTATCCTTGGGGGATTGGATCACGGGTTTTCCAGTGCGGTTACATTACGCTTACAATGTTGTGAAAAAACGGAGAAATCCGCATGCGCAGACCATTTCAACTTGTTTCAGAGTATTCACCGGCCGGGGATCAACCCCAAGCGATTGAAAAATTAACCGCGGACATCCTTAGCGGGAAAAAGTTCCACACGCTGTTGGGAGCGACCGGTACGGGCAAAACCTTTACGATGGCGAATGTCATCCAGAATGTGGGTAAACCCACTCTGATTTTGTCCCACAACAAAACCCTTGCGGCGCAATTGTACGGCGAATTTCTCGCCTATTTTCCGCATAATGCGGTTGAATATTTTATCAGTTATTATGATTATTACCAGCCGGAGGCATATATTCCCCGTTCCGATACGTACATCGAAAAGGATGCCAGTATCAATGAGGAAATTGATAAACTGCGCCTTAAAGCGACTTCCCGGCTTTTTGAGCGCGATGATGTGATCATCGTGGCGTCGGTTTCCTGTATTTACGGCTTGGGTTCACCTAAAGATTATTATGAGATGCTGGTGTATCTGGAAGTAGGGGATCAGGTGGAGCGTGACGCCGTATTGCACAAGCTGGTGGATATTCAATACAATCGCAATGATTATGATTTTGGGCGGGGGACATTCCGCGTGCGCGGTGATGTGGTGGAAGTGCATCCGGCATACGAGGATAACGGTGTGCGGATCGAGTTTTGGGGGGACACGGTGGAACGCATCACCTTATTTGATGCCCTTAAAGGAGACGTACTCCAAGAGATGGATCGCTGCGCGGTCTATCCGGCAAAGCACTTTGTTACTACGGAACGCCAGTTGGAAAGCGCGATTGTGGAGATCGAAAAAGAACTTACCGAGCGTATCTGGTACTTCAAAGAGCATGACCGGTTTATTGAGGCACAACGGATTCAGGAGCGTACCACCTACGACATCGAAATGATGCGGGAAGTGGGTTACTGTTCCGGCATTGAAAATTACTCTCGCCACCTTGCCGGACGCAAAGCGGGAGAACGCCCGTATTGTCTGCTGGACTACTTCCCCAAAGATTTTTTGATGATTATCGACGAATCCCACGTCACTATCCCGCAATTGCATGCCATGTACGGCGGTGACCGCTCCCGCAAATCGGTGTTGATCGAGCATGGCTTTCGCCTCCCTTCTGCGGCGGATAATCGACCCTTGAAATTTGAGGAATTTGAAGCCTTACTCAATCAATGTGTGTTTGTTAGCGCCACTCCCGGTGCATACGAATTGGAAAAAAGTGAGAACGTGGTAGTGGAGCAGATCATCCGTCCCACCGGTTTGGTCGATCCAGAGGTTGAAGTGCGACCCGTTACCGGTCAAATTGATGACCTATTGGAAGAAATTCGGTTGCGCGAAGATAAAGATGAACGGGTACTGGTAACGACCCTCACCAAACGCATGGCAGAACAACTAACCGACTACCTCGAACAGATGCAAGTGCGGGTGCGCTATATGCACAGCGACATCCACACCATTGAACGTGTCGAAATTTTGCGCGGCTTACGTTTGGGTGAGTTTGATGTCTTGGTGGGGATCAATCTGTTGCGGGAAGGGTTAGACTTACCGGAAGTCTCTCTAGTGGCGATTTTAGATGCCGATAAGGAAGGGTTTTTGCGTTCGGAACGCAGTCTGATTCAAACCATCGGACGGGCGGCGCGGAACGTGAAAGGTAAGGTTATCATGTATGCGGACAGCATAACCGATTCCATGAAACGAGCGATTGATGAGACCAACCGCCGGCGTCAAGTGCAGTTAACATTCAATGAGACGCATGGTATCACCCCGCGCACTATCACCAAATCAATTGACCAAATTCGGGGGACAACGGTCGTAGCGGATGCTAAGGAATTACTGGGCGAGCTACCTGAAGAAGGTCTGCCCAAAGCGGAAATGGACTTGCTCAAAGGAATGCCCCTCGATCAGCAAATCCGTATTTTGGAAGACGAAATGGAAGCCGCCGCCCAACAATTGGAATTTGAAAAAGCGGCGATGCTACGCGATAAGGTCAAAGCGTTGCTGAAAGAAAAGCAAAAAAAATAAACCGTTACTTTTGTCGTTTAATGACACCAATGGGGATTTACATGATGGGATTACCGCTTCGATTGCACCTTCAACGCGGCTTTACCTTGATCGAAGTGGCGATGGCGGTGGTGATCATCGGGGTATTGCTCATCCCGCTGTTGACCCTGCTCGGTACAGATATTATCAATGATAGCAACGTCCGAGATGCTGGTGTGGCGTACGAACTGGCGCAAGAAGAACTAGAATGGTTGCTGTATTCTAAAGTGCCGGCCAGTGTTTTGATGAAGTATTATATCCAGCAAAGCCAACGGGGAGACCCCAATGTTCAAGCAGAGGTGCGCAAACGTAAAACCCCCGATGGGACCAAACAAGACGTTCTGGACGTAAACGTTAAATATGAGATTGAATTTGCCGGTAAATCGTGGCAGATCCGACGGCATTTGATTATGGATCAGACGTATCTGACGGAAATCCACATCGCAGTATATGGACCATTGAACCAAGATAAACCGTTGGCACAATTGAGCACTTTAAAATATCAATAAATACATGACCCAATCGACCCGCACGGCCTTTTCACTGGTGGAAATGGTGGTGGTAATGGTTATTTTTAGTCTGGTATTGGGTGTGGTTTATACGGCGCTTCATTTTACCAGCGATACCACCCGCAAGAGAGGAATTCAAGGAGAGCTTGAGGATGCCGGGCACCACTTATTGGCAGAATTGATCAATGAGATTGGCGGTGCTCTGGAGTTAATCAACCCGGATAAAACCCAAATACGTATTTTGGGAGCACATCACCAAGTGCTAGACTTCCGGTTTCAGGAGGGTAACGTTACCAAAAATGGAATTCCGCTCCACCCGCATGATGTTAAAATTACCCATTTTGAACTGACTTATTTCAGCTATGACGGACTGGATCGGAATCAGAATGGACAGGTCGATGTGTTTGATTTTATGGATGTTGGTAATGTTCAGGAACGGTTTTTGATGGTGCCGGATATTCGCTTATCGGAGGCAAGGCAACTGGAAGTTACCCCCGGTGATATTCGCCCGTCCGGCGCCCCTCCGGTTGCCATTCATTTTGTCCAAATTACGGTTACCCTCTCTAAGGATGGCATTGAGCGGGAATTGCGCTCTTCAACCGCCCTACGAAATCCTCATTAAAATGGTTGACAAACAGAATGTTTTCTGGTAAAATGCGCCCGATACACCGTTGAACTCGTTCTCTTAAAAAAGGATAGCACCATGCATATCTTAGAGGAAATTCAGGAACGCGATATAAAACTTATTATCGCGAATGAAGACGAAAGTAAAAAAGTACTGATTCTCTCGTTCGTGGGGACGTTTGATGTGCTAACAACGGAAGCGGTCTTCCTGAAACACCGCCAATTGTTAAAAGATTATCTGGAAGATGCCACTTTTACCGAACGGGTAATTTTTGATCTGTATGACTTGACACAGATTAACTCCTTTGCTATCGGGCATTTTACCCGCTTTTTGCTGACCCTTTATAAGCAGAAAATACCGGTAACGGTGGTCGTCAATCCGGAGAGTTTAACCTTCCAGACCCTTGAATATTGCGGTTTTTTTGAATTGCATGGGTTGCACGTCCAAAAAACATCGCTCAGCAAAGGATTGGAAGATCACCAAAACTAAGCTGGGTTTTCATTGCCTAACGGAAAAAACGCCTGATCCCGCACGGATCGGGCGTTTTTTGTGAAACCGGGTGAAGCGTAACGCTTTGGTGCCGGTGTGATTATCGTCCGGTGAAGGAATCCACGGGACGGTCCCGGTAATCCAACAGCATGTTGCCCACATGTTGTGAATCTTGTTCGATGTAGCGTTTCATCAGGTTTTCCTTCCAGAGAACCTGCTTGTGTGTTTCGGAATCAAACCCTTTCAATGCCGCTTCGTAGTGCCCGTGCGGGATGCCGTGATACTTTCCTCCGGAAATCTGGGCGATTTTAATCCCCAACTGCGTACCCCACCACAACTCACCGCCTTTATGTTCGCTAAATCGCCCATGTGCCGGATTGATCACAATAATGGGGATTTTGTTTTTGCGGAACAATTTTGCCTGCTGGATCGCCTTCTGATAAGCGGGTTCCTCAAATAAATTTTTGTATGTTGCGGTGAGCGGCTCCGGGTGACAATCACTGAGGAGAATCGCCACCGGATTGTAAAACGGTTGGCGTTGTCGCACCTGTTTGAAGACCTCCAACGCTTTTTCCAATGCCTCTGCTAAAGGGGTATTTCCAGAGGGTGAGAGACGGGTTAAATTACCTAAAACCCTCTTTAAATTGCGAGAAGGATGGTTGATCACATGGACGCTATTTTTTTGGATGGCAATGAGTCCCAGTGTATCCCGGTTCCGGTAGGCGTCGCGGTATAAAATGGAGATGATCCGTGCTGCCGGTTCCAGAAAATGATAGGTGGAGGCGCTCACATCTGCAATTAGGAGCATGGTTAGCGGAGCTTTGCCCAAACGTACCCACATTTGAAGATCGGAACGGATCAATTTAAGTGGCATCTGTCCCTGCTGGCGGATGAGTGCTGTGCGAACCGTCGGTAATACTGCAAAATTCTGGGCGGAAACGACCGTTGCCGGACGAAACCGGATCGGGCGACCCCGGCTCTCGCTGGTAAAGGTGGCGGCTCGTTTGCCCACTTTCGGTTGGGTGTGGGGCTTGTGAGAAGACGTTAATTTTAATTTCCAATCATCAAATGCGCCTTTTAGCGCCTTGAAAATTTCCTGCGGTGAGATGAGTGGTACACTGAGTTCACGCTGTTTTTGCCGGCCAGATGCCGCGCGTGAATCCGAAAGCTTAAAATCCGGGGATGGTTCTACTTTTTTTTTTCGCCACCGGCAGTTGGTGACGCAAGATGATGTTTTGTTCCGGTTTTGCCGGTAGTTTGGTACGGTGGCAATGAGAACCGCTCCCCTTGTTTTTTGTGGGGAGCATGTTTCGCCAGTGCATTTTCAAGGGTCTTTTTAATCTCGGTGGGGGTTGCCGGGGCGTCAAAGCCACCATCACGGGTGCGATGCCCCAGAGCGAATTGGCAGGCAGTGAGCAGATCGGATTCCGTAACAAGGGGGTGGTCGTGATATGCGGCAAGGGTCAATGCCGTGCGGGTGATGATGATTTCCGGACGGTGTCCATCCACTTTAAGTTGAATGCACGTTGTGGCAATGGCTCGCAATTGATACTCTTCAATTTCACATTGGTGTAAGCAATGTTGTGCCTGAAGAATCCGGTCTCCTAATGCCTTTTCTTCGGCGTGGTAGTGATCGTGTAATTGCTGGGGATTCTGCCCCGAAATCAGATTGCGCCGGATGATTTCCACCCGAGCAGACTCATCGGTAAGGGTTTTGAGGGTGACGGAAAGGGGTAGCCGGTCTAGCAACTGGGGACGGAGTTCACCTTCTTCCGGATTCATGGTGCCCACTAAAATGAATCGGGCGGGATGGCTGATCGAAAATCCTTCCCGTTCAACGGTATTCCATCCCAAAGAGGCGGCGTCGAGAATATCGTCCGTGATATGGTCAGGTAACAGATTGATCTCATCAACGTATAAAAAATTGTGATTTGCTGTTGCCAATAAGCCGGGTTGGAATGCTTTTTGACCTTCGGAGAGCATTTTTTCCATATCTATCGCACCGATCAGGCGGTCTTCACTGATACTGAGGGGTAGCGGGATAACTTGCATTTTACGCGAGACGGTGGGTAATGGCTCGCCGGCAGATAGACGAGCTTGGCAATCCGCACACAAATATTCTTCTTGCGTTGCTAAACAGTTGTAGCGGCAACCGGAAACAATTTCCCGTTCGGGGAGAAGATGCGCAAGGGCATAAACTGCCGTACTTTTGCCGGTACCTTTGGGACCCCGAACCAGTAGCCCGCCAATCCGAGGGTTGATTGTGTTCAGAATGAGTGCCAGTTTAAGTTCATCCTGTCCGACAATCGCTGAAAATGGGATGGTATATTGTCTGCGGTATGCCATAGATATTCTGCTTAATATGTAACCTAAACACTTGAAAATGAGTGTACCGGATATGGGTAAAACTGTCAAGTTTTAAAATGTAAGTAAAATTGAGGTTGGTTTGTCGATTTAAAACCCCTGAAATCTCCGAACAACCCTGTAACTCGCTGATAAATAATGGGGTTATTGAAAAGTGTTAAATTGCAGGTTATAACTTCACAAGCGTAAAGACTCTGAAATCTAGCCACAAACTACATCCTACAGGGTAGCCTTCGACAGGCTCAGGCAGCGGCAGGTTTGCTAATCCCTTAGGGTTTATATAGCGTCCGAGACACTATACGGATTCGTTGAAAAACCTTTTTTGACCCGACTTGGATTAACTCTTGACAGTTTATGAGATTATCGGCTATCATGCTAGCGCATGTTATTTACCTGTTCCAAATGGGGGGGGGATATTTTTCTGTCTCTATTCTCCGGAGGTGTTTCTTATGTCCCGTTCTGAAACCGAAATCATGTCTCCGAGCCATCGCCGCCGGTGCCCGGAGTGTAACCGCCCTTTGGAACGGATTCACCGGAAATGGTGGATGCGACTGGTACCTTGTTCCCGACTCTATTCCTGCGGGGTGTGTTCTAAAAAATATTTGTTTATCGGAAAAAAACGGTGGTTGAAATTATAGCCGAATGACCCGGCATAAGCCACCTGCCAGTCATGCTCATCCACATCTTACAGGAGTTTCGCTTCTGAAGGAACTGGAATGTATATGAAATGATAAGAACTTATTAGACAAGATAAAACCCTAGGAGTTTTACGAATGCACATCACACCTTATAAATCCAAACATCAAATTCGATTTGTCACGGCGGCGGCATTATTTGATGGGCATGATGCCAGTATCAATATTATGCGCCGAATTTTACAATCATCTGGAGCCGAAGTCATCCATTTAGGACATAATCAAGCCGCAGAAGTGGTGGTGGATGCCGCTATTCAGGAGGATGCGCAAGGGATTGCCGTTTCATCCTATCAAGGCGGGCACATGGAATTTTTTAAGTACATGTACGATCTGCTGCAAAAAAAAGGGGCGGGTCACATCCGTATTTACGGCGGCGGTGGCGGGGTGATCGTCCCCCGCGAGATTAAAGAACTACATGCGTACGGCATTGCTCGTATTTTTTCTCCTGAAGATGGGCGACGCATGGGCTTACAAGGTATGATCAATCTGATGCTAGAAGAATGTGATTGGGTGATGAATCCGTGGGGGGATAAAAACCTACCGGGTTTAGAAAATGGGCAGAAAGCCGGCATATTAGCACAAGAACTCAAACAGCTCAATCCCACGGATGTGGTCAAAATTGCTCAATTTATCACCTTTGCTGAAAATGATACCGAAGAGACCTTTCATCGAGCATTGGGCTTGATCAACGGTGAGATGAAGACGATACCCGTGCTCGGGATTACCGGTACCGGGGGTGCCGGAAAGTCCAGTTTAACCGATGAGTTAGTCCGCCGATTTCTCAATGATTTTGAAGATAAAACGGTTGCGGTATTGTCCGTAGATCCCTCCAAACGGAAGACGGGGGGTGCGCTCTTGGGTGATCGCATCCGTATGAACGCGATTCGCAATCCGCGCTGTTACATGCGTAGCCTTGCTACTCGCGATTCTAAGTCGGAACTCAGTCACGCCATTCGGGAAGCCATCGCGGTGACCAAAATGGCAGGATTTGATCTGATCATTGTCGAAACGAGCGGTATCGGGCAGGGAGATGCGGAAATCATCGATATTGCGGATATTTCGGTTTATGCTATGACCCCTGAGTACGGCGCGGCGTCCCAACTGGAAAAGATCGACATGATCGATTTTGCCGATTTTATCGCCCTCAACAAATTTGACCGCCGCGGTGCCGAAGATGCCTTGCGCGATGTGCGGAAACAGTACCAACGCAGCCGGCAATTGTTTGATAAAAATGTGGAGGAGATGCCGGTCTATGGCACAATTTCGAGCCATTTTAATGACCCCGGGGTCAATCAATTGTATCTCCGGTTGATCGATCACCTCAATGGAAAATTTGACCTTCAGTGGCAGAGCCAGATCACGCCGGAAATGTGCCGCCGCACGGAAAAAGACGTGATTATCCCCCCAGACCGTACCCGCTACCTCTCCGAAATTGCCCATACCGTGCGAAATTACAAAAAATGGGCACAGGCTCAAGCTGAAATTGCCTCAGGTCTGTACCAATTGTATGGCGCGTTGGTGATGTTAGGTGATGAACCGCCCTGCCGTCTCGGTTCGTATCCAAAAGATGCCACCAGCGATGACCCGGTGATTCAGGCATTACGGGACAAATGGCAGGAAAATTTGGATCAATTGGATAAACATTGCCACAAATTATTAGCCGGATTACCCGAATTTTACCAACAGTATCAAGGTGATGAATTTGTGTATCAAGTACGGGGTAAAGAATTTCGGGTAGCGCTGGTGACAGAATCGCTCTCGCATCTAAAAATCCCCAAAGTTTGTTTACCCCAGTACCGGGATTGGGGCGATGTTCTAGCATGGCGGTTGTTGGAAAATGTGCCGGGAGAATTTCCGTACACGGCGGGTGTGTTTCCCTTAAAGCGAACCGGAGAAGACCCGACCCGCATGTTTGCCGGTGAAGGTCCACCAGAACGTACCAACAAACGGTTTCACTACGTCAGTCGCGATTATACCGCTAAACGACTCTCCACCGCATTTGATTCCGTCACACTCTACGGTGAAGACCCGCACGAACGCCCCGATATTTACGGTAAGATTGGCGAAGGGGGGGTTTCCATCGCCACATTAGACGATATGAAAAAATTATATGCCGGATTTGATCTCGTCTCGCCGCATAATTCTGTCTCAATGACGATCAACGGTCCCGCTCCCACGATCCTCGCCTTTTTTATGAACACGGCAATTGACCAGTTGTGTACAAAATGGTTGGTCGATAATGCCAAATTACCGGCAGATGCTCTCTGGTTGGAATCCTCCATTAATGTCGATACCGGTGAGCCGTTCCGGGTACTGGCGGATGCGTGGAAGTATGTGCCGGATGAGGTCTATCAGGAGTTGAAAGCATGTGCCTTGCAAAATGTCCGGGGTACGGTGCAAGCGGATATTTTGAAGGAAGACCAAGCGCAAAATACCTGCATTTTTTCGACAGAATTTGCCTTAAAGGCGATGGGGGATGTGCAACAGTATTTTATCGATCAAAAAGTGCGGAACTTTTACAGCGTGAGTATTTCCGGGTATCATATTGCAGAGGCAGGCGCCAACCCGATCTCGCAGTTGGCATTTACGCTTGCAAATGGCTTCACCTACGTGGAGTATTACCTCTCCCGCGGGATGGATATTGATGATTTTGCCCCGAATTTGTCCTACTTTTTTAGTAATGGACTTGACCCCGAATATTCTGTGATTGGACGGGTTGCCCGGCGCATTTGGGCGACTGCCATCAAGAACAAATACGGGGGGAATGAACGCAGTCAAAAGTTGAAATATCACATCCAAACCTCCGGACGCAGTCTCCACGCGATGGAGATCGATTTTAATGATATTCGCACAACGTTACAAGCATTGATCGCGATCTATGACAATTGTAACTCGCTCCATACCAACGCTTATGATGAGGCAATTACTACTCCAACGGAAGAGTCGGTGCGGCGTGCATTGGCAATTCAGATGATCATTAATCGGGAGTTTGGCTTAGCCAAAAATGAAAACCCCAATCAGGGGGCATTTATCATTGAAGAATTGACCGAACTCGTGGAAGAGGCGGTTTTAAGTGAGTTTGAACGCATCTCGGACCGGGGAGGTGTCCTTGGTGCCATGGAAACCCAATATCAACGGGGTAAAATTCAGGAAGAATCGCTTTATTATGAACATCTTAAACACAGTGGAGCATTACCGATTGTCGGTGTCAATATGTTTTTGAACCCAACAGCGGATGATGTGGAAAAGGCAGATTCCATCGCACTTGCCCGTTCCTCCCAAGCAGAAAAGGATGCTCAAATCCGTAACTTGCGGGCATTTCAGGAACGGCACAAACAAGAAGCCCCTGCCGCTCTCCGGCGATTACAACAAGTGGCTCTCTCTCATGGCAATATTTTTGAAGAACTGATGGAGACCGTTAAATACGCCAGTTTGGGACAGATAACCCACGCCCTGTATCAGGTCGGCGGTGAATATCGCCGGAATATGTAAAGTACCCCCAGATTGGGGGGGGGTTCTAACGGTTGTTCTATGGATGAATCACTTTATAAGTGAATTGGTAATAACGTCTATTGACTTTGATGCTTTTGTTTCATATCTATGGCAGGCAATGACAATGCTTTGATTGCTGTATCTTTCCGATCCAATCCCGGGATTACCACTGGTGGAGGCGGGTGGGTTCTGGTGAACCCCGCGGGCTTCAAACCCGTACGCGCGGTGCTAGTACCACCGTGGCTGTGTTCGATTCGCAGACGCCTCCGCCATTCAGTATAACTCTCCTTCGATTAGAATTTCCGGTGGGTATTTGACTGCCACTCCGCCAAAGGCGTAAATTGGGTTGAAGTACCATCCGGGTAGCCCGCAAATCTGCATTATGGGGGGGGGTTCGCATTCACGAATGGCTCAACGAACTTAATTTACGAGGAACTTATGAACCCCGATGTGATCATTATTGGCGCCGGTCCTGCCGGATTAACTGCCGCCTACGAACTAATTCAACACAACCGGCAACCGTTGGTGCTGGAAAAACGGGATAAAGTCGGTGGTATTGCACGCACCGAAGAACATCAAGGTTACCGCTTTGATATGGGTGGTCACCGGTTTTATACCAAAGTTAAGGAGATCGACCAACTTTGGCACGATATGCTGGGGGAAAATTTCATTAAGGTGCCGCGTTTATCGCGGATTTTTTATCACGGTAAATTTTACAATTATCCCCTGCAAATTAGCAATACCCTCAAAAATTTGGGTATTATCGAAAGTGGCTTAATTTTACTAAGTTATGTCAAAAGTAAGATTTTACCCCACCCGAAGGAAGATACTTTTGAAGAGTGGGTCTCCAACCGGTTTGGGCGGCGGCTATTCCATACCTTTTTCCAAACATACACCGAAAAAGTGTGGGGGATACCCTGTAATCAAATTCGGGCAGATTGGGCGGCACAGCGAATCAAAAATTTATCCTTGCGGGTGGCAGTGCAAAATGCACTCTTTGGCGGCAATGGGGTTACCTCCCTCATTGATGAATTTGATTACCCTGTGCTGGGTCCGGGTATGATGTGGGAACGGTTTCAACAGGTGATTGACCAACGGGGTGGGACAGTCCAACTGAATGCGAATATCACCCGTATATGTCGCGAACAATTTCGCATTACCGGCGTCCAATTGGATTCGCATCCCGAACCCTTGACGGCACCCCATTACATCTCTTCCATGCCCCTGACTCAGTTGATCTTACGGTTGGACCCGCCTGCGCCCCAACAGGTGCGAAACGCGGCACAATCTCTTAGTTACCGGGCATTTATTTTGATCGGTTTGGTTGTGGATCACCCCGATCTGTTTCCGGATAACTGGATTTATATCCATAGTCCAGAAGTCAAGGTGGGACGGATACAAAATTTCAAAAATTGGAGCCTTCAAATGGTGCCAGACCTGCAGAAAACGTCCATCGGAATGGAATATTTTTGTGATGAAAACGATGAACTGTGGCGCATGGCAGATGAGGCTCTCATCGACCTTGCCGGGCGGGAATTAGCTGAACTAGGCTTGGCAAAAGGTGCTCCTGTCCACGACGGGGTCGTATTCCGGCAACCCAAAGCCTATCCGGTGTATGACGACCAATACCGGCAACACGTGGAAACCATCCGCCGGTATCTTTCATCTTTTGAAAATCTACAAACCATTGGGCGTAACGGAATGCACCGCTACAACAATCAAGATCATTCCATGCTAACCGGTCTGCTTGCCGTGCAAAATCTGGTCTTGGGTACAGACCACGATTTATGGGAGGTCAACACCGAGCGGTCGTACTATGAAGAGTTTCAAGTAGGCACTAAAAATACCATGAATCCTGCCGGTTAGTTACGACGAGTTCGCCGGTGATAATCACGCCAATTTACGGTCTCTTTCCACGAAAATTTCCCCCATATCCCCAACACGCCCATACTCACTACGTACGGTATGTGCAAAATAAACCAGACCGGAAAGATCAGGAGTGTTTTCCGTTGTTTAAAGTGGAATGCTCCTAACGTGCAAAGAAGCGCATCCACCGCCAATTTGACTGCCCCCAACCGGAGATAATCGAACCAGTAACCAGCCAACCAAAACGACACCACCGGATACCAAAACAGCAGGTTGCTCACCAAGGCAACTAAAGCTAAGAACGTGAAAAATAAGGGATTTAATTGTATTTGAGGCGTGCTATTGGATGCCCAGCGGATGCGTTGACTAAGTAAGCGCTTCAGCGTGGGTTCGGCGTATGTTTGATTGAAACTAGCCGGATCGTCTGCAAACCGAATTTTCCAACGGGTGCGTTGCCGGATCAGTTGTAATAACAACACATCATCTCCCGAAAGCCGGTGCATCACTGCCGTAAATCCCCCCACCTCCTCGAACGCTTGCTTCCGGTATGCTAAATTTCGACCCGATGCCCCGAAGGCATTACCTAACTGGCAAACTCCCCGTGCCGAGGTGACCATCGCTAAATAATCCATCATCTGCAAACGGTTGATAAAATTAGGCTTGGTTTGACCTAGAGGAGGGATAACCGCCGTAAATCCCAGCACCATTCCCACACTGGGGTGGAAGGATTTGATTAGCCCGGCAACCCAACCCCGGCCGACACGACAGTCGGCATCCGTCGTGCAGATAATCTCGCCAGAGGCAACAGCAATTGCTTGAGTAAGAGCGTATTTTTTGGGGGAAATGCCTGCCGGAACAGCCTCAATGGAAAGAAACCGGAGGCGTGGAAACTGGGTTGAAACCGCCTCAAGGATCGCCAACGTGCCATCGGTGGAACGGTCATTGACCACGATGACTTCAAAATTTGGATAGGTTTGGTGCTGTAAATCGGCTAATAAATGGGGAAGATGGCGTTCCTCGTTGCGTGCGGCAATCACCACAGAAACCGCGGGTTGCCCGGTGTAATCCGCTGGAGATTTCCGCAAAAAACCGGTGATAAATAAGAGAACCGTAACCGCGTAAGCCACGGTCAACATGAAGAATAACAGACTCAACGGCGGGATTCCTGTTTTTCCAGTTGGTACAAGCCATCGTCAATAACGGTCATGGTCTTACCGTTTTTGAAGATTGTATTTACGTTTGGGGGGTTCCTCCGGGGAGGTGTTGGGGGGGTTTGGCTTCGTCTGTTCGGCGGCTTCATGGAAATATTGCCAGATTGCCAGTGCCGCCGGCTTGGTCATTCCGTCCACTTGCAACAGTTGTTCGACCGTAGCCCCTTTAACCCGGTTTACCGAACCGAAATGGCGCAGTAGTGCCGTTTTCCGTTTTTCACCGACCCCTTTGATGGCATCTAATTCAGATGTTTTGTACCGTTTTTCCCGTAATTTCCGGTGATATTCAACACTGTACCGGTGGACTTCATCGCGCACTCGTTGGAGGAGATAGAGCGCGGGACTGGTGCGCGAAATCATAATAGGAAACGGTTTTCCCGGTAAAAAAACTTCTTCTCGCCGTTTTGCCAACCCGATGATATCCTGCGTTTCCACGTCAATACCGAGGGCTTGAAGTGCCTCGCACGCATGGGAAAGTTGTCCTTTGCCACCATCAATCAGGATTAAATCGGGCATCTCTTTTTTTTCTTCTAACAGCCGTTTGTAGCGCCGGGAGACCGCTTCTTTTATCATTTCAAAATCATCGGGACCCGTGGTAGTCATTTTGAAGCGACGGTATTCCCCTTTACGGGGTTGTCCATTCTCAAAATAAACCATTCCAGCCACGGCATCTGTACCTTGCAAGTTGGAAATATCAAAAGCTTCGATCACGCGGGGTAACTTCTTTAACTTTAATGCTTTTTGCAGTTCATGCACGGATTTTGGCACGCGTTTTTTGCGCTTATCTTTTTGAATTTTATGACCTTCCAAGATGATGCGGGCGTTTTCTTCTGCCATCAATACCAAATTTAATTTTTTGCCCCGTTGGGGGTAGAACACGGTCACTTTTTTTCCGCGTCGTTCGGAAAGCCACGCCAAGAATGCCGCTTCTTCCACGAGGGGATATTGCAAAATCACCTCATCTGGGACGAGTTGCGCCCGAAGATAGTACTGCTGGGCAAAGGCCGCGAAAATTTCGGTGCGGGGGGTATCCATCGCACCGGTTAAAAAGTAGTGAACTTTGCCCAGTAACCGTCCTTCGCGCACTTGCAACACCACCCCGCAAATATCATCCCCGTCAACGGCAATTGCCAGTACATCCCGGTCGGCAATATCGGCGGAGACAATCTTCTGTTTCTGTTTAATATCCTCAATGGCGCGGATTTGATCCCGGAAGCGTGCCGCTTTTTCATATTCTTTATTATCAGCCGCCGCCCACATCCGTTTTTTCAGGCTTTCCAACAGGTCGGTTGTTTTGCCGGACAAAAACGTGCAGATTTCCTCAACCATGTGGGCATAATCCGCCGGATCACACAGATGTTCGCACGGTGCGATACAGCGATTGATATGGTACATCAAGCATGATTTTTTCGGCATGGGATTATCGCACGTTCGGATCGGAAACACCTTTTGGATGGTATCCACCAACTGCCGCATTGCCGTGCTGTATGTAAAGGGGCCAAAATAGCGGGCACCATCTTTGTTATCCACCCGGCGGACGATCACAATTCGGGGATAGGTTTCGTTCGTGGTCACTTTGATGTATGGTTGTCGCTTATCATCCTTCAACATGATGTTGTAACGGGGGCTATGCCGCTTGATCAGTTGGGCTTCCAGCACGAGGGCTTCTTTTTCGGAGCCGGTGACGATGTACTCAAACGTGGCGATATTCTTCCGCAAGGCATCCAATTTCGGGTCGCCTTTGCGGGACTGCTGGAAGTAGGAGCGCACCCGATTCTTGAGGACTTTTGCTTTACCGATGTAAATGATCGTCCCTTCGCGGTCCCGGAACAGATAGCATCCGGGATAATCCGGTAGTGCCGCCAGTTTATCTGCTAAAGTTGACATGAGCCTCGATGTATAAAAGATGTAAAGGATGAAAACCTGCCCCTGATTATAACATTTCGTCTCTATTCGTCAATATCAAACTTGACATTCTCAATCAGATGTGTATAATCGGGGCACTTCTTGCCGAAACCTCAATTCATACACAAAATGATGATGATCGACTATCGATACCAGATTATAAAACCGCTCGGGCGTGGCGGGATGGGCAGTGTCTATTTAGCAGAGGATCACCTCCTACATCGCCGGGTCGCGCTGAAGATGCTTCACTCTAAGTATTTGCGTACCAATGAGGTCGATCAATTTCGGAGTGAATTTCAGGTGATGACACGCCTCAAGCATCCCAATTTAGCCCGGGTCTATGACTTTGGCTATGATGAGGTGGGGCACGAATATTTTCTGACGATGGAATATTGCCCGGGTCAGACCCTCAAAAACCACTTTACCGCTCCGGGCACCATCACATCTCAAACCATTCTTGATATTTTTGTACCGCTTCTCCGAGCGATTGAATTTATCCACAGCCGGAATATCCTTCACCGCGATCTAAAACCCTCCAATATCATGATCCATCAGGGACATATCAAAGTGATGGATTTTGGGCTATCGGAGTTGAGATCAGCGGAAAAACATACCAGTCGAGGTACGTTGATGTACTTGGCACCGGAAATTGTGCATAGTAAACCCGCGGATGCCTCCGCCGATATTTTTGCTCTGGGTCTGACCCTATTTGAGCTCCTGACCGGAGAAACCTTCTACCACCGCTATGCCATACATGACCGCGACACCGGTCTTCCGATGCCCATGTGGATGGCATTACCCTTACTTGCCGACGCCGAAAAATTCACCGCCTACCAAAACCAGACCTTACAACTGGTCGAATCCCAAATCTGGCGAGATATTCTCCGCCGGATGACCGCTTACCATCCAACAGATCGATATTCCCAGTGTACAGACATCTTGATGGACTTAAACCAGACCTTACAGTTAAACATTGAACTGGAGACGAAAACTACCCGTGAAGCCTACGTTCTGGGAGCAGAGTTTATCGGGCGAGAAAGGGAATTTCAGCAGGTGGTTGGATGGCTCGACCATCCCGACAGTGGGAAAAAAGCGTTGCTCGTCCACGGTGACGCCGGAATTGGTAAAAGCCGGCTATTTGAAGAATTCCGCTATCACTGCCAGCTTCAAAATCTGATTTTTATGCAAAGTGATAGCGTGGAGCAGGGACAGCACAACTTCGGAGCATTTTTGCCGTTGATTAGTGAGGTGCTTCTCCAAGCGACACCTTCCCAAATTGAGAAATACGGTGCCGATCTCAAAAAAATTCTCCCCCTACATCGCCAACTGAAACATATCAGAGTCAGCCCCTCCAGCGATCCGCAGACGGAGCGCCAGATTTTGATCTACGTGATCGTGGACGTGTTGTTGGATTATGCCCGGCACCAAAACCGCCGCATCATTCTCTATCTGAATGACGGTCAGTGGTTTGATGAGACGAGCTTGCAAACGTTACAGGAACTTCTTTGCCAGCTCGAGTCGGTGGAGGAAGACCTACCCCTGCGGGTATATGTAAGCAGTCGTGAAAGTGGTATGGCGTTGTTTACTCCCCTAATAAAAAAGGGGCAAATGCAGGATTTGGCATTGAGTTCCTTCACACCGGAGCATGTACAGCGCTACTTGGCGGCGATTTTTGGTAAAGGGAATATCGCTAAACATCTGAAGGACGCCATCCCAGACATTCAAAACCGGGTGGGGGGAAATCCCTTTTTCTTGCAAGAGCTGATCAAATCGTTGGTTGAGCGGGAGTTCATCTGCCGCACAACCCGGCAGTGGGAATTGGTTCAGCCCATCGATCAAGTAGAAGTACCTGCGAAGCTAACCGACCTGTTGGCAAGCCGGTTGCACCATCTGAATCTACCCCCCCATCAAAATGATGCGTTACACATATTAAGTGTGTTGCACCATGCCCCGGATTTGATGGAATTCCAAACGCTGGTAGCCGTCTCCCCAGCAGACCTTTTCCAATTAGAACGATTGGAATTGGTGCGCCTCGAAAAAACGGAAGACAGCATCCGGTATCATCTTGCCCATGATCTAATTCGAGAGACAATTACAGCCCAGATTGAAGACGTGACGGCATTACATCTCCATGTGGCAACCTGTCTCGAAACCTTTCACCACGATAATTTAGCACCATTTTATGCTGAATTGGCGCATCATTATGTTCAGGCGGAAGCGCGAGAAAAAGCCATTGAATACCTAGAAAAAGCCGGGGATCAGGCAAAAGCAAACTACCAGAACAAAGAAGCGCTTCAATTTTATGATCAATTGCTCCAGTTCTACAAATCAGCCCCCAATGATGAAAACCACGCCATTGAAGTCATGCTCCGTAAAGGCAATATTTTAAATCTGATTGGCGAATGGGACACCGCAGAAGCCATTTATCGAGAGGGTATTACCCGTTCGGGACGTATCGGAGCAGAACGCCTGAAGAGCAATTTTTTGGGAGCGTTGGGAGCACTGTTAAAGAATCGCAGCCAATTTGAAGAAGCGTTGGAATGCCACCGTCAGGCGTTAACCATCCGCGAACAGCTCCATGATACGCCGGCAATGGCGCGTTCGATGCTGGAAATCATCACAATCTATCAGGCTCAAGCCAACTACGAGGAAGCACTTCGTCTTGCCGAAAAACAGCAACGCTTGAGTCAGGAAGCCAACGACCGTATTGCTTGTTTCAAAGTGTTAAAGGTTCTTGGAATCATCCATTACAGTATCGGCAACTATAGCCAAGCACTGGACTTTTTCCAGCAACAGCTCGCCATGATGCAACAATATGAATCCATGTTAGCAACCCCGAACCATTATGCAAACGTCTATGGACATCTAGGAGCCTGTTACGTTGAACTGGATCAGCTCGAAGAAGCATTAAAATACGTTACGTTGGAACTTCGATATTTTGAAAAAATGAATGACCGGTTAGGGATTTCCTATGCGTTAGAAACCCTTGCCATGATCCACCACCGCCAAGGACATTTGGCAGAGGCGCTTCGCATCTACCGCGACCAACGTCAAGTGAGCATAGAACTGGGGGATGTTGAGGGCAACCTGATTGCGGAACTGAATATCGGCTCCTTACTCTATGAACAAGGGGCGTATGAAGCGAGTTTAACGCATTCGTTTAAAGCACTGGAGTTGGCGGAACAGATCCATCACCGCCGGGTACTGCCCACCATTAATGGAAATATCGGTGAAATCTATCGCTTAATGGGGAAAATTGATTCCGCCAAACATTACATCGAGCGCCAAATTCAATGGGAACGAGAATTGGGGCAAAAAACCGGACTTTCCATCGGATTGGATAATCGGGCAAAGATATATTATCAGGATGGACAATATGAGCGTGCTCTAGATGATTTTACGAAAGCTATTGACCTTGGACGGGAAACCCAGATACCCTATTACTTGTGCAGTTACCTTATTCATAAAGCCACCGTGCTTTATCACCTAAAAAATTACCCCCAAGCGACGGTCCTGAACCAAGAAGGGCTCCAACTCGCTGAGAGGGTCAAACGCACCGAGTACAGCTTCAAAGGCAAACGGCTCCAATTAAAAATTGATTATGCCTGCCAAAAACTCACCAAAGAGGACGTAATTACTTACTACCAACTGATGCGGAAAGAATACCCGCAGCCACAGGAACAAGCGGATATCTACTATGAGTTGTATTGCCTTACCCAAGAGCCAACCTACGCCATTACCGCCCTTAATTTGTATCAAGACCTTTACCAGCAGACCCCCAAAATTGCTTACCAGCAACGTGCCGAAAACCTTCGCACAGCGCTTGCCGCTCCTTCCGAAAATATAATTGACAATCCTCTTGAATTCTACTAACATAAACGATTCCCACAGGCGATGAAACCCCCTGTTTCC
>RFFQ01000148.1 GCA_003697105.1 Gemmatimonadota bacterium
ATAGCGTTTAATTTCCTGCCCATTCTAATTCGTCTTTTGTCACCTTTAATTTTTCAATGGGGCCTTTCAGGTTTTCAATACTGGATTTCAATGTATTATACAACCAATGGTCTGGAGTCACTTTACTTAACCCTTTCTGGTATTCCTCAATTGCTCGTTCATAATATCCAATTTGAATTTCGCAATCCTTAGAGGTTTTAATTTCTGGGACTCGCATCCGTTGGTAATGTTGCCCGATAATAAAATAGGGACACGCTTCATCGGGATACTCTGCGGCCATCTTCCGGGCTTCGGCAAGTGCTTGGTCCCGGAGAGCCGGGCTATCATCCATCGCAAAAATAATTTGGCAATAGAGATTGGTTTGATCCGGATTATTTTTTAGGAAGGTTCGGTACGCCACTAACGCTTCATCCATACGACCCATTCTGCGGTAAATATCGCCAATGACTTTGTAGTAATGGTCGCTTTGCGTAATATCGATCAACTTTTGGTAATAACTAATGGCTTTTTCATAGTAGGCGGTTGCGTCCTGCCGCTGTTGGGGGGTTACATTTGCGGCATTGTAACAGTCTCCTTCACCTTCAAAGGCACAGTAACTTTTTGCCATTTCTTCATATTCCGCCGCAAACTTTGGATACCACGTCCCCGCTTTCATCGGGTCTGCTTTCAATGCTTTATTCATCTTGGCTTCCGCTTGCGCATATTGACCGTTCTCAAAATAAAGCCGGATCAGCCGATCAATCGCATAATCATACTCAGAATCGTGATCCAAAGCGGTTTCATACCAGATAATCGCATGCTGAGCATCCTTCAACCGTTCTTGATACACCATCCCGATACGTGCCGATAAATCCGCATGTGATTTTATATCATCCGCCGGAATCATCTTCAGAACATCTTCGTATGTTTGAATCGCCAACTGGGGTTGATTTTCATTTTCATAGATCACCGCCAGTTGCGCCAACGTTCGCCAATCTTTTGTAATTTCATAAGCCTTTTGATAGTTTTCTTTCGCACATTGAACATCATGCCGTTGTTGGGCACAAATATTACCCATTTGGGTATAGGCATAGGCTTTTTGAGTGTCGGAATCACAAAAGGCAAACATTTTTTCGTAGTTGGCAAAGGCATCTTCCCATTGACCTGCTTGCTCATAATCCACCGCATATTTCAAGTATTTGTTGCACGCATCCCCCTGCAAAGACCCTATTTCCGCTAATAATTTTGAAGCGGCAGCTTTAATCGAATCATCTTTTTTGGTCACCTCCGTTAGGGTCGAGGTACGTTCTTCACCGGTATTCGCATCGATAATCCGCACGTCGATCTTAAATTGTTTTCCGTCGGGCACGACCTTTCCCATCACAAACAAATCCGCACCAACAATGGGACCCATCTGCTTTGCTTCAACCGCTAAAATGGTATGGCCTTCTAATGGTTCAATACCCCGGTCTTTCAATTCTTTTTTTAATTGTTTCTGATCGGCTAAAGCGTAACCGTCTGTCTTTTCAATCGTTTCCAGTATAATTTTGTTCCATTTTTTCGCCACATACTCGATCTCTCGGTCTTTACGCGGAAATTCCAGCACCGCAATACGCAAATCTTCGGCGGACCCAACCGGAGCAAAAATGGATAACATGAACAGTGATAGCATCAATTTTGACAACAGTCGAACAGACGTCATGACAAAACTCCCTGAATGAGGTGAATGAGATAACATTGGAATTGTTGACTCCAAACCATACGGTAATTTAGGTTTCAGAATGTTTCGACTTCGCTCAGAAGATGTCCCAAGCGAAGTCGAAAAAAGTAGCGGTGAAATAGCGCAACCGGAATCAAACCGGCACCTTAGTTCAATCCCGGATAAAGCGGATATTTTTCACACAGTTGAATAACATCTTTACGGATAGCCTCAGCCGTACGTTGGTGCAGATCATCATCTTTGGAACGCGCGACCGAAAGCATCCGGTCAATGAATTCCACCACTTGCCGGATATCATCTTCTTTCATACCCCGTGTCGTAATTGCCGGCGTACCAAGACGAATTCCACTGGTGACAAACGGGCTTTTGGTATCAAACGGCACGGTATTTTTATTAACCGTAATACCGGCTAATCCCAGCAACCGTTCACACTTTTTGCCACTGGCTTTCACATGCGGTGTTTTTAAGACATTCAACAACATCAGATGGGTATCTGTCCCACCGGAAACCACATGATACCCTTTTTCAGCAAAGCTTTCCGCCATGAGCTTCGCATTTGCCACCACCTGTTGTTGGTAGGTCTTGAATTCCGGTTGAAGCGCTTCACCAAACGCCACGGCTTTTGCCGCAATAATATGCATCAAGGGACCGCCTTGTACCCCCGGAAAGACGCTTTTATCAATATCACTTGCATATTCTTCTTTGCAAAGGACTAACCCCCCGCGGGGACCCCGCAACGTTTTGTGCGTCGTAGTTGTCACAAAATCCGCATGGGGTACCGGACTGGGATGAACTCCTGCCGCCACTAATCCGGCGATATGCGCCATATCCACCAGCAATTTCGCCCCGACGCTATCGGCAATCTCCCGAAATTTAGCAAAATCGAGTGTGCGCGGATACGCACTTGCCCCGGCAATCAGGAGTTTGGGTTTGTGCTGTTGAACCTGATCGGCGAGCGTATCATAATTGAGTTGTTCGGTTTCGGGATCGACCTCATACTGCACCACATTAAAATACATCCCACTGAAATTGATGGGATGTCCATGCGTTAAATGCCCCCCATGTGATAAATTCAACCCCATAATGGTATCCCCCGGTTGCAAACATGCCAAATAAATCGCGGTGTTCGCCTGTGCCCCCGAGTGCGGCTGCACATTGGCATGATCTGCCCCAAATAAGGCTTTTGCCCGGTCAATCGCCAGTTGTTCTGCCACATCAACAAACTCACAGCCACCGTAATAACGCTTACCGGGATACCCTTCAGCGTATTTATTGGTCATCACGCTACTCATAGCTTCCATGACCGCGCGGCTGGTAAAATTCTCGGATGCAATAAGTTCCAGACCCTCCTGTTGACGCTTGAGTTCGGCTTGAATCGCATCATAAATTTCCGGGTCAGTTGTTTTTAAGTATTCCATCGTAAACCCCTGATAAAAGAAGATGGTTAAGAAAATATGAAGGACGGGATCGGATTCGGGAAAGTGTAACACAATGCCAAAACACTGTCAAGCTTAAAAAGCGGATGTAAAGCCAGTTCTCAAGCGGGTAAAAAGGTATAAAAAACCGGAAAAACCTTTCTCTTTCAGTGGTTCGCGCGGCGGGAGTCATCAGATTTTCTATTGACAAAACAATACCCAGCCATCTACTATTAACCGGCAGATGGTTTTTGGTTTTCAACATAAATTCGGATAGTGTTTGCCAACACGAGTAACCTTTAATCTACATCAAGGACAATGATTTTATGGGAATGTTGTCAGGGAAGAAAATCGTAATCGCTGGAATTGCCAGTGAGCGGTCTATTGCCACTGGAATCGCGGATGCTATGTTTCGGGAAGGCGCAGAGTTAGCCTTCACCTATCTAAATGATCGCTTAAAAGATCGGGTCGCAACCGTTGCCAAGCGGTGTCATTCAGAACTTTTATTCCCTTGTGATGTCACGGATGATGCGCAAATCAAAGCCGCATTTGAAGCGTTAACTTCCACGTGGGAAACCTTCGATGGTATTGTTCACGCCATCGCGTTTGCCCCGAAAACGGCATTAAATGGTGACTTTTTGGAGTCGGTGGATCGGGAGGCATTCCGAATTTCGCATGAAGTCAGTTCGTATAGCTTTGCAGCGATGGCGAAAGAAGCCCGACCGTACTTGAATCCGGGAGCATCGCTGATTACGTTGAGCTATTTAGGTGCGGAACGCTATATCCCCAATTATAATGTCATGGGTTTGGCGAAAGCCTCTTTAGAGGCAAACGTCCGTTTTATGGCGGCGAGTTTGGGCAAACAGGGCGTCCGGGTAAATGCCATTTCTGCCGGACCGGTTCGCACACTTTCTGCCGCCGGTATTACCAACTTTAAAAAAATGTTGTCCCAATTCGAAACATCTGCCCTCCTGAAACGGTTGGTCACTATTGAAGAAATCGGCAACAGCGCCGCCTTTTTAGCCAGCGATCTGGCGTCTGCCATTACCGGGCAAATTATCCATGTGGATAACGGATTTAACGTGGTCGCCGCTACCAATATTCCAGACTAAATGGCATCCGGTGTAGCGGTTTACGTCACCGGCGTTGATAATAAAACCCTTCGGATATTGGAACATCCGAAGGGTTTTTTCCGTTCTCGCCCCAACCACTCGCGAAATTCTGGCACCGTATGACTCACCGCCGTCAAATTCAAGCCAGCGTTTCAGATGCGACCAATCGCCACAGAATATCATTTTGAGGTCAGCGTCACCGAACCGTCCCAATCTGCCGGTAGTTGCGCCGGGTCGAGGGTGTTGATTCGCTGAATCATCAGGGTTGCTGCCACATCCTGCGGGCGGTGGTCTAGCGCACTCTGGAAATGGAGAAGCGCACTCGCAAAATCCCGCCGCAAATACGCCTCCAAGCCCTGCTGGTAGGCATGGTAGTATTGCCGGTCTGCTTCCGGGATGGGATCCGAGCGTTCACCGTACACCTCGTACACGCGTACCGCTTCAGACTTCCCTTTCACTTTGATGACGTCCAATTGACGGATTAAAAATTGATTCGTTGTCAGCGCGGCGCGGGTAAATTCCGAGATCAAAATCAAGGAGCCATACTGTTTATTTGCCCCTTCTAAGCGCGATCCCAGATTAACCGCATCACCAATAACGGTATAGTCAAAGACTCGCTCCGAACCCATATTGCCGATCACCATTCGGCCAGTATTAATCCCAATGCGGCAGCGGATGGCGGGCAACCCCTGTGCTTCCCACACGGTGCGCAATTCGGCTAAACGTTGTTGCATCCGTAGTGCCGCCCGGAGGGCACGGTCCGCATGGTCTGGCACAAATAACGGTGCTCCAAACTCTGCCATAATCGCATCCCCTTGATATTTATCGATAATGCCACCTTCATCCAGCACGATCTGGGTCATTTCCGTTAGATAGGCATTGAGTAGCCGGACAAGTTCGGTCGGGGTCATTTGTTCGGAAAAAGAGGTAAAACCGGCCAGATCACTAAACAGAACGGTGAGTTCACGCTCTTCACCCCCCAATTGCAACCTATCGGGTTGCTCGATAATCTGTTTGACCACGTTCTCCGGCACATAGTGGGCGAATGCCCCCCGAATAAATGCTTGTTCCCGGTACATCATAAATTTGATCGCCGTACTGATTCCGAAAAAGAGAATCGCAGTACTCGTCAATACACTCACCACCGGAAACAGCGCAAAATGAATCAGTTGGTGTACCGTCAAGCCAACAATACTCAAAACGATTGTCCCTCCCATCACATAGAGTATCCCGGCCGGTTTGGGCAGGGCAGAAAGGAGAAGTAACACCGCCAACAGTACGATCACCCCCAACGTCGGCATGACACCCCACCGGTGATAAAATTGATTTTGAAGCAGACCATTCATCACGGCGGCATGTACCGCAATCAAGGGTACATTTTGTTCTAAAGCGGTCTGTCCAAAATCAGAACCCGCTTGAGACGCATCCCCAATAAAAACAAATTTGCCACTGAAAAACGAGCGCAACCCCCCGCGCCATACCGGATCATTGTACGTTTTAAGCAGTCCATTGACCGTCATGTGGGGAAAATCCGCACCCCACACATTCGGGAAAGGAATATAGGTCCGACCCTGCTCATCAATGGGGATGATCACATCCTGCTCCAAATAACTTCCCGCCGCCGGAATCCGAATATATTTCCCCCACTCGATCTCCAATTGGTTGAACGCGATCCCTTCCGCATCCAAAAACATGGCTAAAGCGAGCGAAGGGAAAATGCAATCATCAATTTTGATCAGTAAGAGATAGTGCCGGAAGACACCATCCGCATCCGGCGGTAAATTGATGTGCCCGGAACCATACGCGGCAGTGGCAAAGGGAGTATATTGTAAGATCGCCCGGCGTGCCCAATAAGGTTGACCGGCATTTTTCTCGGTTAGACGGTGGCAATAGTCATCTTTCAAACGGCGATAAGCCGGACGGGGTTCCCACAAAAAGGATTGCGGGTGGGTGGAAAGATCAAAAGCGGCAGGTAAAAACAGAGACCCCAATTCCGTAATGGAAGCGGCAAACATCGAATCCGCCACCGGCTCGCTGGGGTGTGCAAAAATAATATCATAGGCAACAGATTCCGGTCCCAACGCGGCTAAAATGGAATTGACCCGGGCTAAATCTCGCCGGTCTAACACATTATGGTGATAGGTCTCATTGACAATATCCAGATAAACCACCCGTTCGGACGCCGGAACCCCATACCCGCGCGCCACCACCCAGCGGTAAAGCCGGTCTAAAGCGCGCATATCCAATGTCGTCCAGACCGAACCGTGCCAAACCCAGAAAAGCAACACCGGCAGAAGCAGCAGAATAAAAATAAGCGGTAACCGGCGCCGGATAAGCGGGCTATTGAACGCGAAATTCATAACCAACAATCACCATCGATTGACCCGTATAGACATCGAGTTCTTCCAAAAAGGTATCTTGGGGGTCTCGAATCACACCCCCAATAGACCACGGCTTTACGGCAGTTTCCGCCAAATTCAGCGAATTTTCTGCTTGAAGTTGGTGTTTTAAGGTTTGCCATTCTGCAGACGTACCATCAAGGGTCTCAATTTCGGGGAGAGAATCCGGACTGCAAATAACGGTTAGCCATTCGCGCTTATTTTTACCGTCAAAGGTCATATATTCAAAGCGATTCGGTAGGATTTTAAGCGGCGTTTTACAGCGGTTTAACCGGGGTTGGGGATTGACCTGCTGGGCACGTTGCGGGTCAGAATAAATCAAATAAATAAAAGCGATGTCCGCGCTCGAATCCGGTACAACATACACCTGCAAACTATCCTGTGGGGTTAATCGATCAAATAATTTCGCTTTACGGGGGCTTTCCGGTTGGGTCGCATTTTGGATTTTAATCCCAATTTGTGCCTGATAGAAATTTTCAGCGTGAGAGAGACCGGCGAGGCTGAACACGAACACGACAACGAGTAAAAAAGGGTTCATGGCGGATAATCCTCCTGCCTAGCATTAAAGTAATGGGACGGCGAATGAATCGATTCCGGCTACGTTGCGGGAGATGCCAACCGTTGACTTAACCAATGACAAACCCGGCATCCGGTATTATTTTACACATACGCAAAAATCGATCACATTTGTAAAGAGTGCACCGCACGAGTGACCTCCTCGTGGGTCAAGTCATTAAATCCCGAGGACATAACATCTGGCGGAGCCAGAAATCGGTTCATCCCCAAAGGTTATCTGGAAGGAGGCACAATGCAGGTCAAACGTATCTTGGAAACGTCGCTTTATGTAGATGATCTTACCGCGGCAGAGTCATTTTACCGGCAGGTGTTAGGTTTACAGCCCTTTACCAAACAGGATGGGCGGCATCTCTTTTTCCGGTGTGGGGATGCCGTATTTCTGCTGTTCAACGCTCAAGAAGCCCGGCAATCCGAGCACGTACCCGCCCACGGCGCCAGCGGTGCCGGGCATGTGGCATTTCGGATGGATGGGGATGAAATCGACCGGTGGCGAGACCACCTGCGCCGGCACAACGTGAAAATTGAGCAGGAAATTGATTGGGGAAACGGCGGGTATTCCCTCTACTTCCGCGATCCAGCGGGCAATAGCTTGGAACTTGCCACACCTCAAACCTGGGGCATCCCGGCAGATGAAACAGGGAATTATTCCGAAGGCTGAGTCCCATCCGGAGCCTCTAGCAGGCGTTCTAAAAAGTCGTATTTGCTGAGGAGTCGCTGGTTTTCTGTTTCCAGTTCCAGAACACGTTGGGAAAGCTCACTCACATGCGCCTCTAATTGGGCAACCCGCGCCACATCCATCTCACCGCGTTCTGCCCGCAACGTGATTGCCTTTGCAATCGCTCTTGCCGGGGGAGAGTTCAAAATAATTGCCACAATGGGAATTGCCAAAAATAGCGCCATTATATCCATATCTGTATCTCCTGTAATAGTAAACACCTAACTTGAGCGGATTTCACCCGCTTTCCAGAGGGTCAGTTTCAGTAAAGCGGGACCATAAAAGTCTGTAAATGCCACCATCCCGAGGGCAACGGCTTTCACATGGCTGCCAAATTCAGGAAACGTCTTTCCGATGATCACGGCTAACGCGAGGGTCACCCCGGATTGGTTGAAAAACGCCATCCAGCCCCAATGGCGCAACGTTGAGTTGTCCTCTTTTGCCAATTGGGTACCGCTATAAACGGCGGCAAACAAGGATATCTTCCGGACAATCAACAACAACAAAATGATGTACCAACTGGTGCGAATGGCGTTCAAATCCAAAGATGCCGCCGTGATGGAAAAAAAGATAACATAAATCGGAATCGCGCTTTTGCTAATCGCCTCTAAGAATGCGTCACCTTGTTTGAACAGATTTTCAATCACAAAACCTGCCGAGAGACACAGCAGTAGGGCATCTAAGCCGAGTACATTGGCAATTTGGGTGCAAATAAACGCGGCGGCTAACACAAAAAAGACCGATTCCTCCCGCACATAATGCAAGTAAAATGAGATAATTGCCCCACACACAATCCCGATGCCAAAAGAACCGGCAAGTTTAATCACCAGTTGCCGAAAAACCACCACATCAATACCCACATCGCTCAAAATCGCCTGAGAGAGCGAGACGGAAATAGCGGCAAGCACGATGATCACCAGATCACCCAAAATCACCGACCCTAAAATGGTATCTGTCGTCCGTCCTTCGGCGTGTGTTTCCTCGATAATAGCGATGGTCTGTACCGGAGAGGTTGCCAGCGCAAAAATCCCGAACAGGATGCCCACGACAATAATCACTAATTGAGATTGTCCCTGCAAAAATCCAAACAGAAACGGACCCGCCAGCACGGTGAATAAAAAAACGGCAAGAAAACAGATCACCGTCCGGGTTAAGGTGATCATCAGGATCGGTTTCAGACGCTTTTTCAGCATCTTGATTTTGAGCTTACGTCCCGCGGAAAAGGCAATTAAACTCAGGGCAATCTGGTCGATCAATCCTAAATTCCGCACTACCTCAACAGTCAAAAAATCAAGAACAAAGGGACCCGCCAGAACGCCCACCACCATGTATCCGGTGATTTTGGGCAGTTTGATGCGGTGCAAGATCATCCCAAAAATGTACGCCGCCAAAATAATAAACCCTAAGCCGAGGGTGGCTTGAATGGGTCCGCCCATCAGCGTACCGATCGGCAAAATCCCCAAGATAGACATCAGAATCAGGACGATAATCAACGCCAAAATTTGGTAGGTCATGGGTAGGTTATTTCCACTTCGGGGTGAACATCGAGGTCAAGGGATTATCGTGCATCGCCGGCTTTGCGCAACTCCGACCAAAGGAGCCAGGGACTGGTCAACTGAAACACAATCACCGCCAGCAAAACGGTTGGCAAAACCACGGCAGTGACATTATTCTCATACACCATCGCATAACTAACCGCCATCGCAATCGATAAACCCCCTTGGGTCAGCAACCCTAATCCGGCAGTCGGGCGTAACACCTTCAGATTCAAGGCGTGGCGGGCAAGCGCAAATCCCCAAAACTTTCCGATAATGCGGGTCAGAACAAACATAGCGGTTAATGCGCCAATCCAAAAACCAAAATGGAATTGACACATCGCCCCGGCAACAATCAATAAGATCACATAGAGTACCTTTTCCGCATTCAAAAACATATCAAACAGGATTTTTCGGGTAGGCAAGCGGCGATTGGTTAAAATGATCCCCGAAACAAAGTTGATGACTAACGGAGACAGGTGTAAAAATGCCGCCAGACCCGAAGAAAAGATGATAAAACCGAGTAATAACACCACCATATCTTCCCGATGCCGCGTTTTACGGATAAAAAGATACAACAAAAACCCCATGATTACCCCTAGCAGGATCGAGAGAAGCCCCCATTCCCACGGGTTCAAAATTTGGGATTCGCCACTGCCGTACACATGAAATGCGGCAAAAATAAACCCAAATGGGATAATTCCGAATAGACCATCTAAACTGGACATGCGCTGGTATAAGGATGTCGTGACACCTGTCCGCTTGATGCTCTTAAACCGGCTCAAAATCGCAAGACTAGAGGGTGAACTCACGACGGCTACCGACCCCAACATCAATGCCGCGGTTAAGTCCGCTTGGAATGTTTGCGGGAAAAGCCATTGCAAAAATAGGAACGTCCCCCCAGCAACGATACCAAACGTGACGACGGACACGATCAGCATCACCAGCACGTGCCCTAACGGCGTTTTGGAGAGAATCTCCCGCTGGAATTGCAACCCGTAAATAATACCGATCCAGCCCAATTCCAGCACAATAATCGGTTGCAACGAATTTAGAATAGTGGCACGGAGTAAATTGAACCCGATGGGTCCGATCAGCATTCCCAAAAAAATATATTCTACACCCGACAGGAAAAAAGGTACGCCGCCAATAATGAGACGCGGCTTGAAGAGGGCAAAGCGGGAGACAACAAACCCGATTCCTAATAACCCGATAAATACGAGAATGGACTCCACCGGAACATCTGACGCAGCCGGGGCACCTGCGAGGAGTGCAAACTGTACCGTCATTCGCCCACCTCAAACGGATGAATTACATGGGTCACCGGAATGACAAACATATACCCCACATCGGGGCGGGTAAAATCAATCTGTTCTGAGATCAACACGTCATTTAATTCGGTAGCAGTGGTGGCACTCTCCAACGGGGCGAGGATCACCTTGGTTACAAACCGGGAACTTTTGGAGGAGAGGAGCAATCCGGCAAAGATAGGTACTTCTTTCACCAAAATTTCCTGCATCGAAATACCATCCAGAATCGAAGCATCGGGAATTTCGCATTCCACCATGGCAGAAAGCACATCGTCCAACAGATTTTCATCTGTTAATACAATCACCAAGAGATTATTCATCTACCCCTCCTCTGATTTCTGGATAATCTGATAGGCTTCGGCGGCAGATTGGGCGTTTTTCATGGCGACTCGCAGGTCTTGGTGATGAAACAAGCGGGAAATTCCCGCCAAGAGGCTCAGATATTTTACCCGTTTGGTGGGCGGTGCCGCAATTAAGAACAAAAAGTGCACCGGCTTTCCATCCATGGAGTCAAACGCAATTCCAGATTTGGAAAGCCCGAACACAATCACCACTTTACTCACCGTCGTCGTCTCCGCATGGGTAATGGCAATGCCGTTCCCAATACCGGTTGATTTGACCCGTTCACGTACGAGAATATCTTCGGTCAATCCGGCGGGGTCGGTGATAATCTCGCCGTAACAGGTGGTGGCAAAATCAACCAATTCCTGAATGGCCGCTTGTTTTTCGGTCGATTTCATCGGATACAAAATTTTGGCTTCAGTTAATGCTCGCGATAGCTTCATAATGCATTGACTCCTGCTCAAATATCATCAAAATCATTGAGTTAAAAAGTAGTCGGAGTATAGCGGATTCAAGGGGGTACTGTCAATATATTTCAAGTAGAAGGGCGGCGTCTCAATCCGCTTGCCATATCCCGTAAAAATATGTACATTGAGAACTTGCCTAAATGGACCCCGTCTCCGTCTCCGATCATCAAAGAGTACCGTTCATGGATCAACAGATTCAAACCCTTCAAGAACAATCCCAACAGGCTGTTGGACGCGAAAAAGTCGATCTGCTCAATCAACTGGCGTGGGAGATGCGCATGGCGCCCTCTCCGGCAGCATTGGAAACGGCAGAACAGGCAGAACAACTCGCCCGGGAATTGGATTACCCCGCCGGATTGTGCCTCAGTTTACGCCACCAAGCCCGTTATCATCTGCAATTTGCGCATTTGGAGCAAGCACAGGCATTAGCAGAACAAGCTCTTGAACTCGCCGAAATGTTGGGTGACCTGAATGAAATGGGTTACATCTATAATATTCTAGGACGCATCCAAGGACGGTACGGAAACTATCCTCAAGCATTAGCCTACTATTTACAGAGTCTGCACTATTTTGAACAAACGGGCAATCAATTCGCTCAGGCAAATCTCCTCTCCAATTTGGGCATTCTTCACCTCAATTTGGGAGAGTATGAAAAAGCATTCGATTATCACCTGCAAAGCTACCACATCAAAGAAACATTGAGTGATACCGAAGGCATGGCGAATTCCCTGTTAAACATGGGTTCTTTGCACCTAAAATGTAACCATTACACCGACGCCATTCAGTGCCACACGCAAGCGTTAGAACTAATGCGTCACCTGCAAGATCGAGAAGGTGAAGCACTGGTTCTCAGCAATTTGGGAGAAGCCTATCTTCAGTTGGGCGAACTGGAACAAGCCCGGAGCGTTTCCGAACAGGGGCTGGCGCTCAAGCGGGAGTTCGGCACTCCCGACGATTATACCAAACATCTATTGCAGCTCGCCCGGATATATCAGGCTCAAGGTGAGGTACACTCCGCAAAAGTGTATTTGCACAAAGCAGAAGAACAGATGCAACGCATCGATTCCAAACCGTTGAAGATGTACGTCCACCAGCGGATGTACGAGATGTACCGGAAATGGGGTGAGGTGGAACCGGCACTGCACCATCACGAACACTATCACCATCTCTATCAGGAATTATTTAATGAGAATACACAAAAGCGCCGGTATGAGGTTGAGTTGGAAAATTTACATCGCCAAATTGCCGAAGAAACGCACCTGCGGACACTGATCGAAAACGTTCCCGCCGCAGTTTGGCTGGTAGATACGGCTTTAAAGGTGGTTATCTTCAATGCCAATTTCAGAAACTTCTTTCAAGCCTTTTATGGCAAGGATGTTATCGCGGGCCAACCGGTACTTCAGGCGATTCCGGAAGATCGAGCCCAAGAATGGCGACAATACTACCAACGGGCACTTACCGGAGAACACTTTTTTGTGGAAAAAGCCTTTGAACTGAATCAAGTACACTTGGAATTTGAGATCACGTTTTGCCCTCTTTTAGATGTTTCCGGTGACATAACAGGGATTAGCGTTTTCATGCAAGATATTTCCGAACGAAAACGCGCCGAACAGTCTCTGCGAGAACGCGAAGAATTATTAACCTCCATCAACCGGAATCTGTCCGAAGGTATCTACCGCAGTACACCGGATGCCCGGTTGCTCTATGCCAATCAATCCTTTATCAATATGTTTGGCTATTCCTCCTTTGAAGAGCTAAAAACGGAATCCAGCTTATTTTTATATGCCAATCCCCAACGCCGGCACGAATTAGCCCAACGGATCGCCCAAGAGGGTCGTTTTGAGAATGAGGAAGTTGAATTTATCCGCAAAGATGGCTCTCATTTTTGGGCGTTGGTCAGCAGTTACGGTGTTTTCGATAAGACCGGACAGGTGCGGTACTACGACGGCGCCATTAAAGACATTACCGACCGGAAATTGGCAGAAAAGGCACTAGCCGAAGAAAAGGAACGGCTCGCCGTGACGTTACAATCCATTGGTGATGCGGTAATTACCACAGATACTCATGGTCACATTGTATCTTTGAACCCTGTGGCAGAAGAACTAACCGGCTGGCAACAGGAAGATGCTGTCGGCAGAGACCTCAACGAAGTGTTTTTGGTAATCAATGAACAGACGGGCTTACCCGCCGAAAATCCGGTCAAAAAAGTCCTTCAGGAGGGCTGGATAATGCGCCTACCCCAACACACCTCGCTCATTACGCGGGAGGGGCAGGAGCTACCCATTGCCGATAGCGCCGCACCCATCCGCAACCAACAAGGTCAAATTATTGGGGCAGTGGTCGTCTTCCGAGATGTCACCGATGCCCAACGATTACGACGAGCAAAAGAAAACTTTTTGAATGCGATCAGTCATGAACTGCGAACCCCTCTCACCCCCATCATTGGCTATGTTCAGTTGTTGCAAGAGATGGATTTGCCCCCGAACGTCAAGCACATTCTGGAACGGATTCTAAAATCCGTAGAACGGGAAAAAAAGCTGGTGGATGATCTGCTGGCAGTCGCCCGGCTCGAAAGTGGAAATATCCAGTACCATTTTACCACCCAAAATGCGTACATGCTATTTTCCCAGTTGGCAGAAGAAGCCCACAAGTTGGTCACGTTTAGCGTGAAAGAACGCTACGGCCAAGATGAATCCGGGTTTACATACCGGATTCAAATTGCCGAAGAACTCCGTACCGTGATGGTTCACGTGGATGTGGATTGCATTCGTCGCGTGATCGAAAATCTCGTCATCAACGCTGTGAAATATTCCCCACCACAGCGCCTGCTCATTGAATTTGAGGTGATCCTCCGGGAGGAACGGGTCGTCGTCGCCATTTCCGACCGGGGCTACGGCATCCCAGAGGACGAAATTGAGGCGATTTTCGATCCATTTTACCAAATCCGAACCCGAGATTATGATGTCTCGGACGGGGTGGGACAAGGCTTGGCAATTGTCAAACAATATGTGGATGCCCATCAAGGCACCATCTGGGCGGAAAGTGCCTTGGGTGTGGGGAGCCGCTTCCTATTTGAATTACCGGTGGCAGACTATGTTCAACCCCGCTCTT
This sequence comes from Gemmatimonadota bacterium, assembly GCA_003697105.1. Lineage (GTDB taxonomy): Bacteria > 4572-55 > 4572-55 > J002 > J002 > J002. The sequence goes on from RFFQ01000148.1 coordinate 14,682, forward strand.
CCACCACACCGCTCATCTTGCTGATCGAAGATGACCCCGAAACCGCCGAATTTATACGCACCTTGCTAGAAGCTCAGGAATACACGATCCAAGTGGCAGAAACTGGAAATACGGCGCTGGAAAAGCTAAATACCCAAACGGTCGATATGGTTATTCTGGATTTACAACTCCCCGATATGGACGGGCAAACCATTATTTCCCACATGATCGAAACCGGCTGCAACATCCCCCTGATATTGTGCAGTGCCCAACCTCCAGAAGAACTCGCCCGAATCCAACAAAAGTTGCCCCTCGTCCAAGATTATATCTCGAAGCCTTTTCATATTAATGAATTTACCCAAAAAGTAACAAATATATTCCCCCATTAAACCGGAAACCCTTTCCTCTTTTTGTAATCAAACAGAGCAACCCATTTTTACCCCCACCCCACCCCCAAGGAGGAATACCCGATGTCTGTTACGTATCTCCTCAAAATATGGTTGTTACTCACCCTGATATGTCCCCCTCTCGCCGCTCAGGATGAGCCGGACGTATATACGGGCCTGTGTAGCACCCTTAGCCTCAAGCGCGACGCCACAACAAAAGTTCCGCGCATCAGTTCCATAGCATTAATTCGTCCCCTGAACACCCTCGGCGCGGGTGCGGTTGCCCGCCCGGTCAACTATTCGTTGCGGGTTGACTGTTTCCCCCATGCAGACGAATATCTCCAATCTTATCAAAGTGTGGTGGATGTTGCCCGGACACGCAACATGCCGATCCGGATTGCCGCCCAAACCGTATTCCGAATCCCAGAACACGCCATCTATGATACCCTTCGCTACGGGGGGTATGATCGCACCTTTTTAACCCATTTACCCCCCAATTATGACGGTTCGGAGGAAACACCACTGGTGATAGCCCTGCATGGTGGATTTGGCAGTGCGTTCAATCTTCAGGCGCAATCGTTGCTAAGTGAAACCGCGGATTCTGCCGGATTTATCGTTGTTTATCCAGAGGGAATCGCAAGTCCATTAGGTATCCGCACGTGGAATGCGGGTGGATGCTGCGGATATGCCGTAGAGCAAGAGATCGATGATACCGGCTTTATTAACACCCTGATCGACACCTTATTGAACCGGTATAATCTCGATCCCGACCGGATTTTTGCGACCGGGATGTCCAACGGGGGTATGATGGCTTACCGGTTGGCATGCGAATTGGGAGATCGCATTGCGGCAATCGCACCTGTTGCCGCTACAATGGTGATGCCGGATTGTGACCCGGTGCGGCTGACTCCCATCATCCATTTTCACTCCATTTTGGATGAAAATGTGCCTATTGAAGGCGGCATTGGCAATGGAATCTCCCATCACTACAATCCACCGGTAGATTCCGTTTTAAACGCGTGGGCAGATGTCGGCAATTGTTTGGTGGATAATGATACTCTGTACGCCGGTGACGATTATCTGCACATCCAGTGGCACTCCTGCGATGACGACGCCGAAATCCAACTTTTTGTCACCTCTGATGGGGGGCACTCGTGGCCCGGCGGGCGTCAAGGATACCCCGGCGCAGACCCTCCTTCCGAAGTGATCCATGCGAATGACCGGATGTGGGCTTTTTTCCAGCAACATCCCTTGAATAATCCGGTTTATGTCGATCCGGCAATTTTTCAGGCGTGGCGTCATCAAAATTTACAATATGATACCAATGGCGATGGCATCATCACCGCTGAGGATGTTCAGCGGCTGATCACACGCGGTCAATTCACATTTGGGGTGGAAATTTACCCTAATCCGTTCAACCCGCAAACGGAAATCCGCTTTTCCCTACTGGCCGAACTCCCCGTGACGATCCACATTTATGACATCCACGGACGATTAATTTATAACCTGATCGAAAATAAGAGGTTCGCCGCGGGAACGCATCGTTTGGTTTGGAGCGGGAAAAATCAACACGATCAAGAGGCTCCCAGCGGGGTATATTTGTACCGAATCGAAACGATGCGTTTTCAGGAAACGGGATCGATGATCTTGCTCCGTTAAACAGCATCATCCTTTGATGCGATAAAAAGAATGAAACCCTCAGGGGGCTAAACACCCTAAGGGCTTCATTTTTAATGGCTTACCGCCGGACGAATCGCTCAAATGGGCAAACAGGACAAAGGACGTCTTCAAAAGCGGGCTTTTAAATTTTCTAAAAAGCGGATGAGTTCGGCATGATGCGACTCATCCACCTCGCGCAACAACTTCAAAATAGGGTGTAATTCTGGATTGACCAGCACGACCCACGATTCGGGGCGCTCTTTTTTGTCCTTTTCATCCGGATTGATGATAATATCGTACATACCCATGATGGTTTCCCCCTTAATCAAGCGTAAATGGTTCATCAAATATTTTCACATCAAGCAGTTCGTTAAGTGACGGTTTTACCTCACTCAATAGGTCTAAATAGGCTTCAAATCGCTTCACAGAGTCAGGATATTCCAAGCGTTGGTCAAGGTTTTGGGGCGCGGTGTGATCCCAGCAAAAATGGAGGTCGGGTAAATCATCAAGTGGCGTTTTTCTCGGGGATGATGTCATGATAAAACCGCTCTAAGTCATATTTTTTCAGATAGTTACGAACCGTTTGAGGCGAAATATGCGTCAATTCTATTACTTTTTTGATGTCAGCCAGTTCCTTGAAAGTTCGTTCTGGGTCGTTGCGAATCGCAAATAATTTCAGTGCCATTAAATGTGTGGGAGAGACAACCCGCGCCGGGACATCGTCAAAAAAGGTCACGAGGCGCGTTTCGTTAAAAATATGGTCGCCGGTTGGTGAATCCACATAAATCAGGTCCACCCGAATCCGGTCATTCCAGTGGAAATGATTGGAAAATCCCGCGGATTGGTGAAGCGTTTCAAATCCTTGTGCCTCTAAAAATGCCTGAATTGCTGGCTGGTAAGCCTCGCGGGTGATAAAATCAAGGTCACGCGTGGTTCGGGTATAGCCGTAGGCATGAAGCGCGAACGCCCCCACAATGGCGTAATCCATGTGGTGGTCCGCAAAAAACCGGAGCAGGGTCAAAAACCACGGTTTTAGGGTCATTCTTTGAAGTCAACCAACTGATAAATATTGAATTTTCCTTCTTTTCCTCGGATAATTTGAGGCGGAAGCGGTTCAACAATGAGACGTTCTGCCAGAGGCAGGTAGGTGGATTCGCTAATCAAGATTTGGCGAGGTTTTGCCAATTCTTCTAATCGCGCGGCAAAGTTGACCCCATCCCCGATGACGGTATAGTCCATTTTGCGAGCGGAGCCTACATTTCCGACAACCACCTCACCGGTATTGATACCAATGGCAATATCAACAAAACCGGGCAACCCTAGTTTTTCTTTCCAAGTGTTCCGCAAATTCTGAAAGCGTGTCCGCATTTCCAAAGCAGTTCGGAGTGCCCGTTCAATATCATCTTCATAACTGACCGGAGCACCAAAAATCGCCATAATACAATCCCCAATGAATTTATCAATGGTCCCCCGTTGTTCGATGATAATATGGGTCATCTCGGTAAAAAAATCATTCAGTAGAGAGACCACCGTTTCCGCCGGAACGCGCTCGGAGAATGCCGTAAAACTTCGCAAATCGGCAAAGAGCGTGGTGATCATCCGGCGAGCACCGCCGAGTGTCAATTTTTCAGGATTTTCTAAAATTTCCCGCGCCACCTCATGCGAGACATAACTCCGCAGAATTTCCGTCACCTTCTCTTTTTCCATTTTCTGCCGGCGGATTTCCTGCGACTTCTGCTGGTCCATAATCTTAAAATGCGTAATATCCTGCATCACCGCGACCCGTCCGATGGTTTCTTCCAACAACCCTTTCACCGGGGAAAGGCTGGCGTAATAGGTCACCTCATCACCATTTTCTTGAAGCGAAATTTCACCGGTAAGCGGGGCATCTCGCTCAATAGCCACCTCAAATAATTTTTTTAATTTTGGATTCGGGATGGCATCCCCGACGTACCGGTTGTGTACGTGCGCCGCCGAGACCCCAAACGCTTGTTCTGCGGCAGGATTGATAATGGTGATGTTGCCGCGATGGTCCGTGACCATGATGAGGTCACTGGTACTTTGCAGGATCGCTTCTACCTTGCCTTTTTCCGTCTGAATTTCTTCAAAAAGAATGGCATTTTCCAAAGCGATAGAAATTTGATTCGCCAGCAATTGAACATTCCCAAAATCCTCTTCATTAAACATACCGGGTTCATGGTCTTCTAATATAAACAATGCCAGTAACTTATCTTTGGACTCTAGTGGCATTGCCAGTAGGGAACGCGTGGGAGAATCTTTAAAAAAGGGGAATAATTCCGCATCCGTGTGGGCATCCGCCACAAGGAAAGGACGCCGTTTTTTCACCAACCAGCGGGCAAAAACGGGGTCAAGTGGTATCTGGAGGGATTCCGGGTAGCCCCTTGCGGCATGAGCGCTGATCTCCCATGTTTCCGGCGAGCTAAACTTCAGGGCATAGATTCCACATGCGGTACATTCTACAATCCAGTTTATCTGGGCAATAATAGCTTGTAGAATTTGTTCGGGGTCAAACATGCCGTTGACCGATTTGCTGACGGCATTGATAATCGATAATTTACCCGCTTGGTCGAGGGCTTCTTTATACAGTTGGGCATTTTCCACCGCAATGGCGGCTTGATCGGCATGGGTTTGAATCATCACCAAGTCGTCGTTAGAAAACGTACACGTTTCTGCCGTACTGTGAAGGGTCAAAACGCCGATGGTTTTTTGCATAAATAGCAACGGTACGGCAACAAACGCCGTATAGGGCAACCTGACGGGTAGCGGTGAAGGAGTAGCGGCACAGATTTGGAGCAGTTGCTGGTTTTGCAACACATAGGGAAGAACCACATCACGAATTTGCGCTTCGGCATCCGCATGAGAATTGTAAGCCGCTTGAAGGGTAAATTTTTGTTGATTGCGGCGAGTCCGGAGGAAAAGCGCCGCCCCAGTTGCGGGCGTAATCTGGATCAATTTATCCAGAATTATGGTCAAGATATGATCCAGATCGAGCGATGCCGTTAATTCTTTGCTGATTTCCCGCATCTGCCGGTTTTGCAAACTCAAAACACGGTGTTCCAAGGCGCGGCGGACATGCTCTAAAAAATCATTCAAATTGGGGAGCGGTTTTTGTAGATAATCATAAGCTCCTTTTTTCAACGCCGTGACCGCGGTATCAATGGAGGCAAATGCCGTCATCACAATCACTTCCATGTCTGGGTAACGCGCTTTCACGTTCTCCAGCAAGGCAAGCCCATCCATGCCCGGCATTTTAATATCGGTAATCATCAAATCGAATGAAAGCGCTTGCAACACGTCCAGCGCCTCCTCCGCGCTATTCACGGATTGCGCTAGATAATTCGGTTGCATATTCAGAGCTTCTTCCAGTGCCAGAGCCAGCGTTACTTCATCATCAACCACTAAAATTCGGGCAGCTTTGCTCACGCGATCATCCCCAATCAGTTTTATCAAAATCACATTGCGATGTCGGATAGTGTAACACATCTGAAAATGAAAGTCAATTTATTTTCGGGTCAAATCTCCTTGCAGGCACGGGTGGCACCGGATCAGCCGTTGACAAAACGCTTGACTTTCCAAAATACGTTCGCTATACTGGTTTCCCCGTTCTAAATATAGCAATATACTTTGCTGACACTAATGCAAGTTTTTATTTATGAATGAGTTACGCAATAAGCTACTACGCTACCTTCGCCCGCTGATACTCCCTCAAGCGTATCCGGATCGGATGACAACTTTGCAGCACAATTTGCACAATCTCGCCCAATGGAGCATCACCTTGGGTCTGGTGATGGCGTGCCTTCTTTTTTTGACAAATCCCCATCCCTCCAAAATATATTTGAGCCTCGGCGGCGCATCATTTTTGCTAATTTTATGGGGATTGGTCACATCCAACACGGTTATCTCCCGGGTGCTTTCTGCAGTGGATCGCGTCGATCAGGAATTGGATGTCGCTCGCCAGATTCAGTTAAAACTCCTACCGGCACATATCCCCCAATCCCCATTTTTTGATATTGCGGCATTTTATTACCCCGCACAAGAAGTTGGCGGTGACTTTTTTGACTTTTTACCCCTTAACGATCATCAACTTGCTGTGGTTATTGGCGATGTATCCGGCAAGGGAATCTCCGCTGCCCTGCATATGGCGCAAATCCGGGGGATGCTGGGAGTAACGGCTTCGGTGTACCCGGATCCGAAACATTTTCTGAATGTGATCCACAATGCACTGTGCGCTTCATTGGATAAAAACCGGTTTGTGACACTCTTGTATGGAATTCTGGATTTTCAAGCGGGAACGTTTTCGTTTATGCGGGCGGGACATGAAGGGTTGATTTACGTCTCCCAATCGGAAGGTACGGTGAAGACATCCGATGTGTTGCGCCCACCGGGCATGTGCCTCAGTGCCGTCAATCGCGATGTGTTTGATTCCGCGTTAGAGGAATGGTCATTTGAAATCCATGGGGGTGATATGCTGGTTTTTTATACCGATGGAGTGTCTGAAGCGATGAATCCCCTCAAAGAGGGTTTTGGAGAAGACCGCATTCTGGAAGTCGTGACTCAACATGCCCAACGCTCTGCCGCCGGAATAGCAAACGCCTTACTCGATGCACTACATGATTTTGTAGGCACAGCGGCTCAGCATGATGATACCACATTAATTGTGATCAAATTTAAAGAAATGAGTGAGTTAGCCGCCGATAAATAAGGTATCAACCGGATTTTAGCTCATTCTACCAATCTTGCTCGGGGACGGGTCGCTCTTCGAGGGGCACGCGCCGTAATTTTTGCTGTGTCGCTTCTTCACTTTCTTGTAACGCCTGTAACAACCGCATTGCATCTTCCTTACTCATGCCTTCCTTTTCATCACCCGCTTGAGCTTGTTGTTGTTCCTCACCTGTTTCGGATGAGCCCGGTTGCGATTCATTTTGGTGTTGCTCTTGATTTTCACCCGTCTCGGGTTGGGATTGCGCCTGTTGCTGTTGCTGTTCCCCTTTTTCTTGATCCGTATTTGGCGATGGCTCTTGTTCAGGGTTTTGCTGCTGTTCATCCTGATTCTGCGGGTCTTGTTGATTCTGTGATTGGGACTGCTGATTTTCTAGCATCTTTTTCACCACTTCATAATTATATTTGGCATCCATATCGGTCGGGTCATACCGGAGTGCCTGCTTGTACGCCCCTAATGCCTCAGGGAGCTTGCCCGCTTTGACCAACGCATTCCCCAAGTTATAAAAGCTTTTGGCTTTCAGCGTCGAGTCTGCCAGAGCCGTCGCCGCACTATAATATTGCATCGCCGGCTCAAATTGATTCTGTTGGAAGAGAGCGTTCCCCAAATTAAAGTTGACCTCTGGAAGATTCGGGTCTTCTTCTAACATCCGTTCGTACTGTTCTTGAGCCGCGTCATAATTGCCCGCTTGGTAAGCCTTATTTGCCTGATTATTTCGATATGCCGGTGTGTGGGTAAAACTGGAACAGACCAGAACAAGCCAAACCGAAACCATAAAAAATGAAAGATACCGCATGAGAACCCTCTCATTGTGAAGAGAAAATCAATCTTTTGGAATCCAAAAGATAAAAATCAGGTAGAATTTTTGTCAACCATTTTTTGCGGGGTCGCCGGGCGGTGTATCCAAGCGAAACATACCCAGATACATCATGTAGGGGATGGAAACATAAAAATTCAACGCACGGAAAACCTATTTAGCGGGAATGTACAACATAACCCCTTATTTAATAGCACTTTAGCACTCTTAAATGCCGAGTGCTAACATCTGGCACATGGCTTGCCTATAGCTGCGGGCGTAACATCATTTCGATATCGAATACGTGTTTTTTGTGAATCAAACCCTTTAATATGTTCCACTTTTTTAGATGATCGGAGGTACTACACAATGGCAGTACGACCTTTAGGTGATCGCATCTTAGTTCAGCGAATCGAAGAAGCTGAAACCGTCAAAGGCGGGATCATCATTCCTGACACAGCGAAAGAAAAACCACAACAAGGTAAAGTGGTTGCTGTCGGTAGCGGTAAGGTCAATGAAAAGGGCGAGCGCATGGCGCTGGAAGTCAAAGTTGATGACCGCGTGTTGTTTGGTAAATACGCCGGCACAGAAGTCAAAATTGACGGCGAAGAATACCTGATTATGCGTGAAGATGATGTGTTAGGGATTATCGATTAAACCTGCTTCACTTCATGCAACGATAGAAAACGAACCAGAGCATAAAAACATTCTCTATTAAAAACCATAAGAAAGGGGATATTACATTATGGCAAAGCAGATTCTCTTCAATGAAGAAGCACGGCGTGCCGTTCAACGCGGTGTCGATCAGTTAGCAAATGCCGTAAAAGTCACGCTGGGTCCGAAGGGACGCAATGTCGTTATCGACAAAAAATTCGGCTCTCCAACCATCACCAAAGATGGTGTGACCGTGGCAAAAGAGATTGAATTGGAAGACCCATATGAAAACATGGGCGCCCAGATGGTGAAAGAAGTTGCCTCCAAAACAAGCGATGTGGCAGGTGACGGTACCACTACCGCGACCGTGCTGGCACAGGCAATCTTCCGTGAAGGGTTGAAAAATGTCACCGCGGGTGCGAATCCAATGTCGCTCAAGCGCGGGATCGAAAAAGCAGTGGATGCCGTTATCGCCGAATTGCAGACCCTGAGTGTCCCGACCACCGGCAAAAAAGAGATCTCTCAAGTGGCTTCCATCTCGGCAAATAATGACACCACCATCGGTAATCTGATCGCCGACGCCATGGAAAAAGTCGGTAAAGATGGGGTCATCACCGTCGAAGAATCCAAAACCATGGATACCACCTTGGATGTCGTGGAAGGGATGCAGTTTGACCGGGGTTACCTTTCCGCCTACTTTGTGACCGATTCCGACCGGATGGAGTGCGTCTTAGAAGACACCTATATCCTGTTACACGATAAGAAAATCAGTACCATGAAAGACTTGCTGCCCATCCTTGAAAAAGTGGCTCAGCAAGGCAAACAATTGCTCATTGTCGCGGAAGATGTGGAAGGAGAAGCGTTAGCAACCCTAGTCGTCAACAAATTGCGCGGTACGCTAAAAGTTGCTGCCGTGAAAGCCCCGGGTTTTGGTGACCGGCGTAAAGCGATGCTTCAAGATATCGCCATCTTGACCGGCGGTAAAGTGATTTCCGAAGAAACCGGTTTCAAGCTGGAAAACGCCCTGTTGAGTGACCTCGGACAGGCAAAACGAGTGGTGATCGATAAAGATAACACCACCATCGTGGAAGGTGCCGGCGAAAGCGCTGAAATTGAAGCCCGCATCAAGCAAATCCGCCGTCAGATTGAAGAAACCACATCCGATTATGACCGCGAAAAACTGCAAGAACGTCTGGCGAAATTGGCAGGCGGGGTCGCGGTGATTAATGTCGGTGCCGCCACCGAAACAGAAATGAAAGAAAAGAAAGCCCGTGTGGAAGACGCACTGCACGCTACCCGTGCCGCTGTAGAAGAAGGTATTGTTCCGGGTGGAGGCGTTGCACTGGTGCGTTGTGCCACCGCATTGGATAAGCTCAATTTGGAAGGCGACGAGCAAGTTGGTGTCAACATCATTCGCCGTGCGATTGAAGAACCCATCCGCTGGATTGCCCGTAACGCCGGTCTGGAAGATGGAATCGTCGCGGAACGCGTCCGGAACGAAGAAAAGAACGTCGGTCTGAATGCCCAAACCGGTAAATATGAAGACTTAGTTGCTGCCGGTGTTATCGACCCGACCAAAGTGACGCGTACCGCTCTGCAAAACGCATCCAGTATCGCCGCATTGCTCCTCACCACGGAAGCTCTGATCACCGATATTCCCGAAAAGAATGAAGGTGGCGCGGGTATGCCCGGTGGCGGTATGCCCGGTGGTATGGGCGGTATGGATATGTATTAAAAATCAAGCCGCTCATCGGCTATACCAATGGACGGGAGATTCTCTGGAATTGAGAATCTCCCGTTTTTCATTGCAAAATACCACCCACCAATATCCAATCCGCAGATAATATACCCCACGAAAACAAACGATAAACTACTAATAATAAAAATATTATGCATATATAAAACTGACCTTTATACATTGGTAAGTATTTTGCGCTATGATTCGCAAAATACCCCATACGGGTAAAAGGTAGTTTTGGTAAAGGGGGAATGCAATGAGCCACTCAATGGAACAACTTCGATTACACGCCCGTAACGTACTCATGGAAGTCGTACGGGTTTATTATGAAGACTTTGCCTATGGTGTCGTTACCAATCGTTGGAACGCAGAAGTTCGGGAGGCCATTCGGCAAGGGCGATTACTCTTTTTGCAAGATGTCAAACCCGAACATCGTTCAGAAGCAGAAGCGGTGTACGATCATGTCCTCGAGCAGATCGTGGCAGAATATGTTGCGAACCCTGACCTGATCTACATTGATGCCGAATCCCGTTTGAGTGAATTGGAAAACCCCCCAGAATTTGATAACGAAACCTTGCAGAAAGAAAAAGATGAAGCCCGCCGTCTGGCCGATCTGCTGGTTCAAGACCTAGAAATGTTTAAAGGTACTATCGAAAAAGGGATTCAGGAAGGGAACTTACAGCAACAGATGGGGAAACGCTTTGTGAGTTTGCACAGCTATTACCTCAGCCGGGTGAATGCCGCCCTTGTGAACAAAGAACACTACTTTGAACAGGCACTTGCCCGGTTAGTGCGTAAAATTGCAGATCAAATCGGAGTAGACCCGCAATCCGATGACTATTTGCAAAGGATTATAGCGGGTGATTTAACAGGCTCCGAAGCCGCGAGTATCGCCCTCGAAGCAGATAAATTAAGCAGGGATATTTCTGACCCTTACCAGCAGGTGATCGAACAAATCGACCCCGAAGCCGATCCGCAAATGTTATATGATATTGCTCTGGCATACATGGACTTACGAGAGTATGATCTGGCATTACGAATTTTTGAACTTTACAACAAACGAGATGCTTATCGAAAGCTCCGTAGTAGCGAACCCATAGCGTACTGTTATGCCCATCAAGGAGATATTTTGCGGGCAATTAATTACTTAACGGATGTGATGTCGCTGGGTTTCGGTGATGATGATTATCTAGGAGTATATTACTTACTAGGCTATTTTTACGAGCGAATTGGCAAAATTAATGATGCGATCGCTGCATATTACCATGTGTACCGCTTAGTACCAGCTTTTCGGGATGTGCCGGTTCGGTTAGAACGGTTGGGTGAGTCGTTAACATAGCATATTGCCAGACCTCTACCAAATTAAAAACCCGTAGCCCAAAATCAAATGGCTACGGGTTATTTTTTGGCTTCATGGAGCGAGCGACGGGATTCGAACCCGCGACCCTCAGCTTGGGAAGCTGATGCTCTACCAACTGAGCTACGCTCGCTTATTTATCTGGAGGCGTACGATAGCAAATTTCGGAAAATATGTCAAGCCCAATTAATACTGGCTGACCAACTTGATGTACGAAAATGCAATCCCGCCATAGAGTAAAATACCGGCAAACAGAAAAATAAATAAACCACTGAGCGGAAATTTGGAAAACTTGATGGCAATATTCTGCGAGGTGGAAATCTCCCCATACGTTGCCTTGACCGTCGCAATACCGGCATCTATGGGTGTCCAGGTAAGGCGTCCTAAAGTGTCTGTGGTGCCGGCATCTTCTAACTTGGGGACACTGCTATTCGGTCGATACTCAACAGATACCACTGCCCCCGAAACCGGTTGACCATTGTTGTCCGTAATGATGAGAGTCACCGGCTGGTCTTGCTGAGGGTACGTGGCAGATAACTTCAATGAAAGCCCGATGACTTCGGACATTGATGCCTCTTCTGCGGGCGCGGACACTACCGCCATGACGGAATCTACGCTAACAGAATCCATAATTGCCATGCTATCCGCTTCCATTTCAGCCTCTTGAGCAAAAATAGGGGCGAACGTCAGCCCACCCAAAAAGATCAACAGCATCATCACTCGTGCCATTATGTTGCCTCCTTTCCAGCTTTCAGGGATGTGAGAACCGCTGCCCCCACAATTGGTATAATCAACCAACCCAAAAAGACCAGCACATGCAGAATGTTCGCTACGGCAAGATTTTCCACCACAAAATCATGTCCATAAAGCCCGTTTTGATATTCACCCCAGATGCTAAAGCCCAACACAAACAAAATAATCCCCGGAATCACCAGTTTGATTAACCAATTGAACGTCCAATGAATTTGAATCGGAGAATTGGCGTTCAGGTGCTCTCGGATGTTTTCCGCCCCAAAGACCCAGCCAATTAGCACACATTCAATCAGACCCATAATCATTAACCCGTAAGAAAATGCCCAGTGATCCGTCAGGTCGAGCAGTGTTAAACCTAAGGTGCCATCGCTATTCAACCCACTATCAACCACCATTGGTAGCGCAAACAAAATACTGCCCAAGCTACCGAGAATCACTGCCGGAATCAACACCTGGCGCCGCGGGACATTAAATTTATCAATGACGGCGGAGATCAACGCTTCAACCAGTGAGATACTGGAAGTCAAACCGGCAATAAACAGCAAAAAGAAAAACATTAAACCAAAAATGATCATGCTGATACCGGGAAATTCGGCAATACCTTGCGGCACCACAAAGAACATCATGCTCAGGGTACTGGCTTTGGGGACAATCGCAAAGGTGAAGAGTAACGAGAAAATTGCTAACCCTGCGATAAACTCAAATCCGCAATTCATGAAAGCGATCATCAAGCCGTTACCCGTCTGGTCAGATTTTTCGGGCAGATAACTGGCGTACGTCGCCATAATCCCAAACCCCAATGAGAGCGTAAAAAACATTTGGCTAAATGCCCCTTGCCAGACCTCAATATTTTTGATGACATCAAAATGAGGTGTAAATAAAAGATAAATACCTTCAATACCGTTGGGCAAAGTGACGCCACGGATAATGAGAATGATCATGAAAAGCCACATCAATGGTACGGAAACTTTTACGACACGCTCAATCGTACGTGTACCACCGGAAATGGAAATAATATTGGCAATCCAGACAATCACCACAAACAAAACGGTCTTCCAACTGGCGAGCATATTAAAGAAGTAGGCGTAAGGATTCGGTAAGTCGCCTTCACTAAATCCAAAGGCGGGTACCGCCACACTTGCCTTCCACAACTCGCCAAATGAGCCGATGAACATCCCCAACACCCATCCGAGAATCGTAATGTAATACATTGTAATAAATCCAGCATTGATCAACGCCCACCAGCCGGTAAACTCGCCTCTTTTACCGGCGATTCTGCCCAATGCTTCTGGGAACGCCGCTTTTTGGCTGTGACCTAAGCCGAGTTCAAGGATCATCACCGGAATACCAATGACCATCAAAGCAATAAGATACGGCAGATAAAATGCTCCGGCGCCATATTTGTAGGCGTTTGCACTAAAAAAAACGATGTTTCCTAAGCCGATTGCCGACCCGGATGCCGCGAGAATAAAACCTAACTTCGATTTCCATTGCCCGCGCTCCACTCCGTTTGCCATACATGACCTCCTTACTTCTGGCAGATTAAAGATGTGATAAATGAGCAATCAAACCATCTGGTGTAGGGTATCATAAAAGCAGGAAATTCGTCAACAAAAAAAGAAGGTGACCGGAAAAAAGATCGGGTCACCTTCTGCCTAACAACTAACAGCCAAAGCAACTACTTAAAATTCATACACCTCGCCGGGTGCCATTACTTTACCCTTCATGCCTTTGGCTTCCAACTGGCGGACGAACACCTGCGGGTCGCACTCAATCGGCGGAAATGTATTATAATGCATCGGAATATACAGCCCCGCACCGATCCATTCCGCTGCAATAACGGCATCATCAATCCCCATTGTAAAATTATCTCCAATCGGAATCAAGCACACATCAATCTTGTGGAACGCACCAATCACAAATTTCAGGTCGCTAAATAAACCCGTATCCCCCATGTGATAAACCGTTTTACCACCGGTGGTAACCAACATACCGGTGGGCAAACCACCACCAGAACCATCCGGTAGCTCCGAACCATGCAATGCCGGCGTCAACTTGACTTTACCAAACGGGAACTCACGTGCCCCACCAATGTGCATCTGCCAGACGTTTTTTGCCCCATTCCGAAGGCAGTAATTGCCAACTTCAAATTGTGTGATAATGGTCGCGTTATTGGCTTTCGCGATCTGCACCGCATCCCCCACATGGTCACCATGACCATGGGTTAACAACACGTAATCCGCCTGTACCTCTTCTGCAGTGATTTTCGCCAGTGGATTCCCTGTTAGAAACGGATCAAAAATCAAGGTGGTATCACCACTTTCCACTAAAAAGGCGGAATGTCCCTGATAGGTTAATGTAGGCATAAGTCCCTCCTTACCATAAACGTAAAATGAAGTGCTGAAGTCTCCGCAGAAGTCTTCAGCCTAGCTTTATGTATTCCATAATATCAGCCCATTCGTCTGGGCTGATGCCCTGTTCTTTGATAAATCGCTCGA
>RFFQ01000149.1 GCA_003697105.1 Gemmatimonadota bacterium
TGAAATCAGTTTGTTTCGATACGGGCTTGATGAATTACAATCAATCATTGCCTATATACATCTGAAACCCATTGAATTCAAAAGAGTTATTACACTTTTAACATGTACTTAGAATATGGATACCCGGTATCATGAAACGTAAAGACCCGATTAAAGTCGTGCTGGTGGATGATTCACCGATAGCACTGGCGATTTTGAAGCGCATTCTTTCCACCGATGAGGAAATCGAAATTGTGGGTACGGCGATGAACGGTAAAGATGCGCTGGATGTTATCCGATCCACGTTGCCGGATGTGATTTGCACCGACCTCCACATGCCCCGCATGAATGGCTTGGAATTAACACGGATCATCATGGCGGAATTACCCCGCCCCATTTTGGTGATCAGCAGTGCGGTGCAAGCTGAAGACAAACAAAATGTGTTTCAATTGCTGGAAGCCGGGGCGGTGGATGTGTTCCCCAAACCGCGTGGGGGCTTAGGCTTACGTTCAGATTATGATGCTCTCTCGGAACAACTCATTCAGAAAATTAAAACAGCCTACACGTTGCAACAGTCCCAACCTGCTGCCGCTAAACCTGCTGCCGCTAAACCTGCTGCCGCTAAACCCACGCCGCTGACACATCCGGCCTCTGATGATACGCGTTGGACGGATATCATCACCGGAGTCCGGGTGGTAGCTATCGGGGCTTCCACGGGTGGTCCCCAAGCCGTAAAAACCATTTTAACCCAACTTCCATTTAATTTTCCGGCGCCCATTATCTGTGTGTTACACTTAACCGAAGGCTTTTTAGGTGGCTTGGTGGATTGGTTGGCAGCCCGCTGTAAATTAAAAGTGCGGATTGCCCAAGGCGGCGAATCCCCCATGCCCCGCACGGTTTATTTTCCGCCGGAAGGCAAACATCTGGAAGTAGATAATGCCGGACGCTTTGTGGTTTCATCGGCGCCGCCTCATAAAGGGCATCGACCCTCCATTACGGTAACCTTTAATTCCATTGCTCACCACTACGGCGCGGATGCTGTCGGTATTATTCTGACCGGTATTGGGAGTGATGGTGTGGAGGGCATGAAATCGATCCACCGCTCGGAAGGCATTACGATTGTTCAGGACGAAGCGAGTAGTATGGCATCGTTGCTACCCAAACAGGTTATTGAACTGGGGATTGTCTCGCATGTCGTACCTCTTGACAACATGGTATCTACCTTAATGGCGGTACTCGCCTATCATCAATAGCGCATTGGGAGAGATCATCATGGCAAACAAAAAAATTCTAGTTGTGGAAGATGAACATATTACGGCGGAATATCTTGGGTATCGCTTAAAGCATCTGGGATATGAGGTACTGCCTATTCTCAAGCGTGGGGAGGATGTTATCGAACAGGTGGGTGACCTGCAACCTGATCTTATCTTGATGGATATTATGTTGGAGGGTGATATGGATGGGATTGAAGCCGCCGAACGAGTTCAGCAAACCCATGATATTCCAGTAATCTATTTAACCGCCCTTTCAGACCCCCGTACATTTGAACGGGCAAAAGTTACCGGTTCCTTTGCCTATCTGGTCAAACCGTTTGATGATACCCAGTTACACCGGACTATTGAGATGACTCTGTATAAAAATATGCTGGAACAGCAGATCAAAGAAAGCCAGAAGTGGTTCTCCACAACCCTGCGTAGTATTGGAGATGGGGTGATTGCGTCTGATGATACCGGACGGGTCAAATTTATCAATCCAGCGGCAGTTACGATTCTGGAAACGGCGGCAGAAGAGTTGACCGGGCAATCGTGGTACACGTTTTGTCATCTCATCGATGCCGATACCGGCGAGCGCCTGTCAGACCCGGTCGAGCAGGTACTTTCCTCCAAACAGCAAGTTGATCTGGACGACCGCGCCGCTTTAGTCCTCGCTGATGAACGCCAGAAATTTGTCGAGGTCAATGCCTCGCCGATTATGGTAAAGCCGGGTATCGTAAACGGTGTGGTCATGGTCATCCGTGACATCAGCCGGAAAAAAGCGGTGGAAGAAGACCTTCGCATCAAGGATATGGCAATTGCTTCTTCCATTAATGCAATGGTTATCATGGATTTAAGTGGCAATTTGACGTATGCCAACCGCTCGTTTAGGGATCTCTGGGGCTATGACCACCCTGAGGATTGGATGGGTGTGCCGAGTACCCATTTCTGGAAAATGGAGGAAAAAGCGGATGAGATTGTGGAATCCTTGCTGGAAGATGAAAGCTGGAGCGGCAAATTGACCGCGATCCGGCGGGATGGCTCGACGTTTGAGGTGCAATATTCAATGACAATGGTGGTGGATGACACCAACAGACCGATCTGCCTGTTGGCATCCTTTGTCGAACTTTCCGCCTAAAATGACCATTTCAGGCGCGCATAAACGAAATTGCCGGTATCTCCGAATTCAGTACCCGGCTCGCCGCGGTAAAATTGACTGATCAGCAATACGTCCCAATTTTCCCAAGCAGACCATGCCAAAGCTGGACTTGCAAGAAAGGATTTATCATGAGGGTTCATCATCATTGCCATGGTACCGGTTACCAGCGGTGAAAATTGGTATCGCATTTCGCCAAACAGGGAGTGCCGTGCCCGTGATAGCTGATTTGCCGGTAAGGGGTCTAACCGCAGTGCCCCGCCGGCTTTTTTAGTAGTACCTCGTTCGTTGTAAAGTGCTTCTAAGTGCACATAAAGCGAATTGCTGAACGTGTAATCGGCGGAAAGTGCTCCCACCAGATACGGCGCACCCTCTGCCTTCTCCTGCGGGATAAAATACGAAAATTCACCCCGAAACCCGCCTCCCCGGATGTCACCCGCCCAGCCGAAACCGGCAACCCATTGTTTCTGCAGATATTGCCCGCCAATAATCTGAAAATCATAGTTCCACCGGTTGAGTTGCACCAAACCGGCATAGACCTGATCCCTTTCTGCCTCTGCCAACCGGATTGCCGTTTCTATTTTGGAGGCAATACCCGTGTAGTACTGTACTCGCACACCATCCGTGCCGGGTCGTTCCTCGTAATCAAAATCGGCGTAGGAATAGGTGTTAAATAGATCATGAGGATTCCAAACGAGATTGATCCCCCAATTCACCCGTTGTCGCCCGATTCGTACTTGCAGATTATCCCGGTAATAATCACACCACAACCGGTCAACCATTGTGTGGATGAGCAGGTTATCCTGTTCCAGCCAAACCGTGGATAAATCCACATAACCGGTATCTTTTTCCAACATTTCGGCTAAAAATGGATTTTCTTTAACACTGTTACCCCCAAATGCCCGGTTACGGATTTCCACGGCGGCAGTCCAGTTCAGATTGGCGTACCACTTAAAATTGAGCCGGTTGTGTACGAGCGCATCAAATGTCGGTTCTTTCCAATCCCGGTCATAGGCGACACGGGGCAGAATTTTGAGATAACCGTTGTACGTGTAATCCAGCGTCCACCCGTTGTCCCAAGGGGTCAGGATCAGGCAACATAACGCAAAATAGGCCATCACCTTGCGTTTTTGTGCCTTTGGGGTAACATCACATTTTGGTTTCATCCGAGAGAATCCTGCCGTCTTCCAACCAGACCACGCGCCGGGCACGGTCAATCACCCGTTGGTCATGGGTGGAAAAAATAAAGGTGACTTTTTCCTGCTGATTCAATTCTGCCATCAAATCTAAGAGGTTTGCTGTGGAGGTAGAATCCAGATTGGCGGTTGGTTCGTCGGCTAACACAAATTTGGGTTTTGCGGCCAGTGCCCGTGCCACCGCGACCCGTTGTTGTTGCCCGCCGGAAAGCTGTCCAGGGCGGTTATGAGCCCGATCTTTCAAGCCAACGGCGTTGAGGAGTTCCAACGCACGCTGTTGCCGCTCTTTTTTGGGGCGTTTTTGCAAAAGCATGATAAATTCGATGTTTTCCTGTGCGGTCAAGACGGGAATCAGGTTGTATGCTTGAAAGACAAAGCCAATGGACTTTAGCCGGAAATCGATCAAATCATTGCCTTTCAGTTGGGTAATTTCCGTTTCTTCCACCCAGACTTTGCCGGAGGTTGGCTGGTCTAAACCGCCGATCAGGTTCAGGAGTGTCGTTTTCCCCGATCCGGAGGGTCCAACCAGCGCGGTAAATTCTCCTTTTTCAATGGTTAAGTCGATGCCATTCAGGGCATGGACAGGCACCATACTACTGTTATAGGTTTTTTTCAGGTCTTTTGTGCGAATAACTGCCATCGTGTTGCTCCGTTTTACGGGTCGAGAGTTTCGATAAATTCGATCAGTCGTTTGCCGCGATTTTGCCACGAGTAGTATTTGGCGGCGGCTAATGCCGCCTGTTGCATGCGCCGGTATTCCACCGGATCGGCAAATAGGCGATGGAGGGCGTCCGCCAAGGAGGCGGCATCCTGCGGAGTGAACATCACACCTTGCTCACCATCGGTCATCACATCCTCGACGGTGGGCATCCGCGAGGCTACGACGGGCAGACCGGCGCGGTAATAATCAAAAATTTTGGTGGGGCAGGTCACCCCAGCACTACGGAAGGTCGGTTTGTAATTCACCAGCCCGGCACTGGCGTTTTTACGGATAAATTCCATCATCTCTTTGTGTGGTAACCATGTTTTCAGTTGCACAATTCCTGTCAGACCTTTTTCTGCCACTTTGGGGGCGATTTCTGCTTTGTCCTGATCACGCAGACCGAGCCACGTAAAGGTGATGCCACTATGGCGACACAGGTGTATCGCCTCCAGAATCCGATCCACGTCAATATGGGCTGTCAACCGCCCGATATACACGAGGGATTTTCGCTCGTATTGGGGTAGTTGGTTGGGATCGACCTCGTCTCCGCTCACATGGGCACCCAGCGGTAAAAATCGGGTGGGGATACGCACAAAATCCGCCAGATAGAGCCGTTCTTGAGGGCGAGTGATGCAAACCAACCCATCACAGCGATTTAAACATAGGTGTTCAATAAGGCGATAGGCGGAAAACCGTTCCACCAAACGGCGGGGCGGTCGCGGGGGTAAGTCCGGCAAATTTTGGTCGCCGTGATAACCGTGTGCTTCAAAAATAACGATGAGTCCCAGCCATTTTTTGAGCCCGATCAAATAGGGCAGCAACGTAGAGTTCCGGGTAATGACCACCGGCTTACCGCAGGTGCGATGGCGGGCAACATACCGTAAGGCTTGCCCGTAAAACCATGCCGTCCATTTGAATTTCCCCAGAATTTGGCGGCGGAAGCAGACCACCCGAAAATTGGGCAAAGGGTCTAAGCCGAATTTTTCACGCAGAAGGGCATCCGTCTGGATCGCCGGTTCGCCTTCTACAATGAGGGTAGTAGGAATTCCGCCAAGCGCCAGCCCGTAGGTCGATTGAGTTGAAACCGTCGTCATGGGGGAGCTGGAAATCCATCGAAACTTATTGATAAAAAATATGTGATATGGTGATGTCATGGCGGTTGTGTTGATGTTTTTGTGGGTACAAAAATATGAAATACCGTATAAAATTGCGTTATGTTGTCAGGATGTTACCGGACTGCCTGCCCGTATTAAATTGTTCGGATGGCTTCTGCCGGATGTAGTTTTAATGCCTTCCAAGCTGGATACAGCGCCGAAAGTATCGCGGTGATGAAGACCATCAGGCCGACTTCAAGATAGAATTCTGGAGCCAGCACTGGATAAATCACGGTGTCATAACCAAAATCTCGTAACCCTTCGGCAAAGACGGACAGATCAATACCGGTACGAGCAACCAACCAGACCGTACCCATAGAGACCAACGTGCCTACTATTCCGCCCGTGGCAGCTAAAAAGAGGGTTTCCAGCAAAATCATACTAAACAAGCGAAATTTATTCATTCCGACGGCCATGAGCATACCGAGTTCGCGCACCCGCTCCAAAATTGCCATCAACATGGTGTTGATAATGCCAAACGCTAAGGCAACAAGGATAATCAGCATGAAAATCGACGAGGTTTGATTCATAATTTCATTAATGTAGTCCAATTCCGGTGCAGTCTCTTTCCATGTTTCCACTTTCAGAGCGGGCAACTGGGTTCTCAGGGTGGTGGCAACGGGGTCAACGGCTTCAACGTCGTGCAGAATCAGGGCAATCTCATGGATGGCATTTTCTGTATCTAACAAGTGATTGAGGTCTTCTGCCCGCACATACACTTGATGTTCATCGAACCGGGAGGAGATGGTCTCAAAGATACCCACCACGCGAAACGCGCCGGCGGTGATGTTTCCGTGCCGGTCTTGCAGGGTCAAGATGATTTTAGACCGCACGTTTACTTTAAGTTTAGTTGCCAATTTTTTCCCGATGAGGATGGGATTTCGTTTTACACTCTCATCAAAATAGGCGCCTTCGGTGATCTTCTCGTATATTTTGCTGACCTGCCGTTCTGCGGCGGGGATGATGCCATCAATTTGCACGCCGGAACCCGCTGCTGCTGAAGAGACCATCCCCATGACCACCGTTCGTCCGGCGGCGGCGCGAACTTCCGGCAGGCGTCGTAAGCTGTCTATAAGTGCCTGCCCCTTGGGAATGACCCATTTCACCTGCTGATTATCGGCAAATTGGGGATGGTGAATTTGCAGATGTGAAATGCTCGTTTCGATCAATGCGTCCATCCGTTGGTTGACCATCCCTTGCGAGAGCGCAATGACGAACAAACCGCCCCACAACCCCAAGGCAATGGCAAACATAATCACCAAACTGCGCAATTTACTGCGCCAGATGTTGCGCCACGCGATTAAAAACAGCATGTTTTCCTCGTATCAAGTGGGTTTGGAAGATTCTCTCAGGTACAAAAATAAGGGTAATCCGAACGACACGCCCACAACAACCGTACCTATCAGGGGCAACCACACTAATTTTACCGGTTGCCGTTTATGTTCGTGGATGATCCAGATCATCAGCACCGTGGCAGAGATGACAATATCCAACCCGAAAGCGGCGCTGATGGGATTGGCAAACAACAAATCGATTATCCGTGGCAAATCAAGCCCGTTTTGGAATAACCACGGGATTGCTTGAGAATAGGGCAAAATGCCGCCGATAATAGTTAAGGTTAAGTATAGTTTTTTCATGGGATTACCTTTAGGGTTTCCGTTCAATACCGCATGGCATCCACTGCCCGCAACCGTAACAAGCGCACCACTGGGTAGATTGCCGCCAAGCCGGCTAATAGTAACACGGCACCGGCTTGGGCAAAAAATATCCCCGGTTCCACGGAAAAGGGTAAGACCGGTTCCATTCCGTAGCTAGCAACGGCTTCTGCGGCTTCCCCCGTCAGATGGATGGGGTGATAGTGCATGTAGATCAACATGGGAATACCGGTGATCATGCCGGCGGTGACCCCGATCCATGCTAAGAAGATGGATTCAATCAGGATAACCCCCACCAGTTGTTTTTGGCGCATACCGACTGCCACCAGCACCCCAAATTCGCGCATTCGTTCGGCGATCATCATCACTAGAGTGTTAAAAATCCCAAAACCGATGATCAGATAGAGCAGCCAGAGCATGATCAGCCCGCCGGCGTTATCCAATTGGATGCTTTGGACAATTTCCGGCATTAGTTCCGACCAATCCATGATTTCGTATGTGGCGGTATCCAGCGTTGCGCGCAGGGTGTGCATCACCTCGCTTAGATATTTTTGATCCGTAATGTTGAGTGCCAAGGAAGTTAACCGGTTGGGGGCAGAATAGAACCACTGGGCTTCGCTCAATGTTAGATAGACCAGTTGCCGGTTGAGTTCCGGTGTGGGGAACTCAATAATGCCACGAATGGGGTATTTTCCGGCGGCGCTCATGGCGTGGTAGCCTTGCCCAATTAAGACCAGCGTATCGCCCACACTCACTTGCAGATATTCCGCTAAGCCACTGACGACCAAAACACCGTTATCGTTAGCTTGCAGATAATCCCCTTTGATGCGTCGATCTTTTAAACCGGTCAACTGGTCTTCTTTCTCGGGGTCCACGCCGATGACAATGACTCCTTTGGTCAATTCCTCCGTAGCGGCAAGGGCAAACGACTCTAAACGCGGGATGACCTGTGTGACATGTTCTATCTGGGAGATCGTGCGGATCATCGTCGAGTCGGCTTCAAAGGTATTTTCCAGTGTTTGATCGTTCCAGTATCCAGCGGCATGGATTTGGGCGTAACCGGTGTTCAGGGTCACCACATTTTTGATCATGTGGTTATATGAACCGAGTTGCATTGAGCGCATAAAAATTGCCAATAACACGGCAAAAAAGATCGATGAAATGGTGATTAGCGTCCGGCGTTTATTGCGCCAGATGTTGCGCCACGCCAAATTGAGATACATGGTCATTAGCGAACCCGTTTCATGTTTTGTTGCGAGAAAAAGGTATCGTCAATATCGATATTGAAATCTGCCTCAAGATACTCCACCACGGTTTTGTGTCCGGCTTTGTCTGGGTCGGCTGGGATCATTTCCAAGCGGGTGGGAATCGTCCGGTCATCCATTTTTTTGAATTCGGAAAGGTTCATGGTTTGGACTAAATAGCCGTCCTCGTCGTAGTATTCAACTTGAACTTGAAAATAGGTCTCTTTGGCAATCCAAATCCGAATTTTGCCCCATACAACTGCGGCTTCGGGTTTGGGCGTCATTTCAATTTTGTAGCAATCGTAGCCCCGGATGGTTTCCGTCCCAAGTAGGGTGTGATGATAATCTTCGACGATGGATGATTCTTTGATCAAGTCATCATTGGTGAAGTCCGAGCCCATCCATGACTGCATCATCATGGAGGGTGGGATTTTAATGGTGCGTTCAATGGAGGGCACCCAGTTCCAGATTTCCTTATCGCGCATCAAAAAGGTGGTGCCTTTATCCCGTGCGGGAGCGGTGATCACCATCAAGGACCGATCTCTGCCTTTTGACCACCCCTTTAGGGTCATTTCGCGCTGCCAATCAGGGCGAATGATGGTCATTTTCATTTCCATGTAACTGCTCTCCCCACGCATCAATTGGTCTGCTTTGCGGACGATTTCAGTGGCGTCTTGGGCGTGGAGTGGTAACGTAACTACTAATATTATCAGTATATTAAGGTTTATTTTGTTCATGATGTTTCTCCCGAATGAAGGGGTTGGGCATATTTTTGTAGGAGTAATTGCTTGACGGCATCCAACGGGTAATGTTCTGGATCGAGCATGTAGTGTAACCCGATCCCATCAAAAATGGCGCCCAATACTTTGGCTTCGCTTTGCGGGTCTTCCGCATCAATCGCTTGAAAGTAGGCTTCAAGCCAGCTGAATATTTCCGCAAAAACCGTCGCCAAAGTTTCTTGCAGTGCCTGCATAACATCCGGTTGCACCAACAGCCGGCTGTAGAGTTTCCAAAATTCGATATTTTCCCTTAATGAGGTAAAATAGGCGTCCAGTAATACCCTCATTTTTTCATACGGGTTGGTGGTGTCTTCGGGCATCTCGAACATCCCAGAAATTTGAGTACAGCCATCTAAGATGATGGCTTGAAGCAAGGCGTTTTTACTTTCAAAGTAATTGTAGATCAATCCCACAGAAATACCTGCCTGCTTGGCAATGGTATTCATAGAAGTGGTATGAAATCCATTATTGGCAAAGCATTCCAGTGCGGCGCGCAGAATTTTTTGCTGGCTCTTTTCGCGTAAGGCTTCAAATTGTTCGGGTGTACGCGGCATCTTTTTTCTCCATTTTGATTGAATGTTCATTCAATATAATCCGTGCAATGAATCTGTCAAGATTAAAATTGAATGAGTCTTCAATCAACTATTAATGGCACTGAAAATAACCGGATTTTTCAGCACGGTTTCCAGCACGGTCGGTGACTTGTATTTGGAAATCATATCGCCCGGGCGGGAGGTCAGGCGGGAGACTCACGTGGACGGAATGGCTTTCCGGATCATAGATGGAAATTTGCTTTTTGCCATTGAGGTAGATATGAATGTCATCTTCAAAGATACCCGATGCGTTGTCCGTGAGTACCGCGCGGATCGATGGAGGTGTACGGAACGTTTTGCCATTTGGCGGTGATAGGTGGGAGATTTGGGGCGGTAGGGTATCCGCAATCACGGCAAATGTTCCCAGATGGTAGATCGAGGCAGAGATGGTACCCTCTAATACGTTCAGGATATTATTTTCAAACCGCCATTGTTTGCCGTCCCATTGATAAACACCTGATTGGCGCACCGGCAGGTGGGGGTCGTAGCGGAAACTGAGCCGAACATATTCACGAAACGGTACATCATCGGGTGACCACTGGAGGATCGGGCTGGCGAACTGCATTCCACGGGGCAGGGTATCGCTCCAACTTGATGCTGGTATTTCAATGGATGTTATTGCCAGATCACGATAAAGGGACCCTTCTGTCAGGTGGAGCCGGGCGGTGTGATTCGCGGAGAAAATGGTGTGAGCCTCTCCAGCCCGGGCGTTAGGCGGGTTTGCTACGGGAGCAACGGGGTTTGAATCCACGGGACAGGAAACATCGATTTTGAAATCAAGCGTTGCGGTATTGCCGCTCGCATCCGAGGCGACAATGCGGAAGGAGTGGCGTCCCGCGCCGAGTTTGCGAGTATCCAAAATGCCGTGACCGTAAGGTTGATCGCCAAAAACGGGCACATCACACCGGTATTCCCGGAAGAGGCGATAGTAACGACCTTTGCCACGCCGTTGCAGGCTAAAATCAATGATGGATTCAATTTGGAGGGTAGTGTCATAGGAAAATTCATCAAATTGAATAAAAAAACGGGATTGATTCTCCTGAAATAGTTCGATCCGGTAGGGTCCGTAACGATTATGAATCGCGTTTGACTGTTGGTCTGTCACGCGGACGCCGACAAAAAATTTGCCGCAAATTTCTGGTATGGTGCGGATTTTATCCGATCCCCACAAAATGAGGGGGCGATTCTGTCCGTTGATCGTAGTGGTTTCATCTACCGGGGTGAGGCTAATGGCTAAAAAGTTGGGGGCGATGCTATCCGGCACGGCAAAGCCATGAAGGAGCGGGTTCAGCGGATTATCATTTAATTTACGAAATTCAAAATGGAGATGGGGGGCGCCAATGCCGGTTGAGCCGGAAAACGCGATGATGTCCCCCTTTTGAACGGGGATCGCGTTGGGGGGGAGTGTGATATCAAATCGATAGCGTTGAAGCCGTTGTTGTTCCTGCTTTGCTCGTTCTTCAATAACACCGGCAAAACGTTGCAAATGGGCATAAACCGCAATATGCCCGTCTGTGGTGGTCAGATAGACTGCTTTGCCGTAGCCGGTGGCGGCGGCTCGCAAACGGGAGATATAGCCATCGGCGATGGCATAGCAGGCGAAACCCTCCTGATTCCATGTTTTAAAGTCAAGCCCGGCATGAAAGTGACGAGGACGGTATTCGGCAAAGCTGGAGGTTAAATAGGGGGGATTTATATCGAGGGGCCAGTGGTAGTTTTCAGCACTCCAGAGGATACCGGTTGGGAGAAAGAGCAACAACGTAAACCAAAGATAGCGCATGCGTGGGGTTTATAAGAGTGTGTGTTTTTTAAGACGTACTGGATTTCACCGGAGTCAAAAAATTTTCCGTGAGGGATTTCATTTGATCGACATTTGCATGAACGGAATGGGCGACATCGCGTTGTTGTTCCGTCGCCGATGCAATCTCAAAAATCATATTGAAATTTTCATCCGCACTTTGGGAAATCTGTTGGATCAATTCATCCATTGTTTGTAAATTATGGCGTTGCCGGGTTGAGAGGTCGGCTATTTTTTGCAGTGCTTCTGCTAATCCGCGAATCTCTTCCACAATCGTTTGAAGTAATTTGGTGGCGGCGGTAATTACGGTATAGCCGGTGGTGATCTCATCCAGTTCCGCTTGGCTTTGGGTGATGGTTTCTTCCGCGATGGATTGAATTTCCAGCACTTGCTCGTCAATATTTCGCAATGAGATATGGGTTGTTTCGTTTAATTCCCGGATTTCGTCGGCAATAACGGCAAATCCTTTGCCGAATTCGCCGGCTCGGGCAGATTCGATTGCCGCATTGAGGGAAAGCAGGCTGGTTTGTTGCGAAATTTCACTGACTGTTCGTAGCACCGAGTCAATTTCGGACAGGCGCGAGGCGAGTTCCGAGATTTTCATCGTGGTGGTGGATGCCACGTTTGAGATGGACTCGATTCGCTCCAAGGCGTGTTGGGACGCCGTACCTCCTTCTTCCGCCGCATTGGAGATATGCCCGTAAATATCTTTTGCTTGCTCTACAGCCGTACTAACTTCTTGCGAAAAGTCGGAGATCTCTTTGGAAAGGCGAACCAATGACATTACGCTTTTGGATTGGCTGCTCAGGCTACGCGCCACATGTTGAACATGATCGGTGGTCTGGCGGGTTTGTTCGTCCAATGTATGGAACGTGTGCTGAAATTGATCCATTGCCAGATGCAGTTGCCGGCTGTTTTCTTGAAAATTTGTCAGGGCGTACAGTTCCCGGTCAGAAAGGGTGTTTAGCCGGTGGAAAATCTGTGCAAATTCATCTGTGCCGTGGACGGGTAAGGGCGATAGTTGTGTATCATCTAACGTGAGGAGGGCGTCTAAATGGGTTTTCATCTGCTTCAGGGGCGTTTGTAACAGCCATCGGACAAACCCGTATTGAATCCCGCCGAGCACGCCACCAAGGATTGCTACGAGGACGTAGGATGTCATTTTGGGCGGGGAAACCCCGCTAATGGTGTGGAGCAGTAGTGTTAGCCCCACGGCGCAGAATATCCCTGTGACGACAAGCACCCCTCCCAAACGGTGGGAGAGATTCCACAATTTCCACGGTTGCCTATCCGCCATCTGATGCCTCGTTTTGTTGTAAGTAAATACAGTAAATCCAGCAAGTTGGATTCTAAGGTGACGGTTATGAACTGTCAAGTGGAAAAATTTACGGAGGCTTTTATCTTTTTGATTTTGTTAAGGGGTTATCTTCTTATTTTTCATGCTGTTATGGGTTTATTCGCTTTTTCAAGAAAATGATTGACATTTTTTAGGTTTTCGTATAGACTTACCCCAGTTTTCTCTAAATTCTGAAAATTTTTGTGTTGAGGTTTTTTTTATGCAAAAGAGTCAACTTCGACAGCACATTGATGAGGCTGTAGCGTATATTCGCCAACATGTGACCGATGTTCCTGAGGTCGCGATTATTTTAGGTACTGGCTTGGGTGGCATTTCCGATGTCATTGAAGATAAAAAGGAGATTCCGTACAGCGATATTCCGCATTTTCCGGTATCCACCGTTATGAGCCATGCCGGGAATCTTGTTTTTGGTCAGATTAGCGGAAAATCCGTGGTGATGATGGCGGGGCGGGTGCATTATTATGAAGGTTACACGATGCAACAAGTGACGTTCCCCGTGCGAGTAATGAAATATTTAGGGGCGAACACCCTGTTTATTTCGAACGCTGTGGGTGGAATGAACCCTCAATATCGCAAAGGGGATATTGTGTTGACGACAGACCATATTAACTTGATGGGTGATAACCCGCTGATTGGTCCAAATGATGATACCATTGGGCCGCGTTTCCCGGATATGTCTGCTCCGTATGACCGCGAACTTATTGATTTAGCGGAAGATGTCGCTTTGAATGAAAAGATTCGTACTCAGCGCGGGGTGATGGTCGCGGTGGCGGGTCCCAATCTGGAAACGCCGGCGGAGTACCGTTTTTTACGGGCGATTGGCGCGGATACGGTAGGGATGTCTTCTGTACCGGAGAATTTGGTCGGTGTGCATATGGGGATGCGGGTGATGACCTTTTCCATTGTTACGGATTTGTGTTTCCCGGATTTTCTCGCACCGGTCAATATTGAGGAAATCTTGCAGATCGCGGCAGAATCCGGTAAAAAATTAGAACGGCTCATCTGCAAACTTCTGGAACGGATGGAATAATACCCCCAGCCTGTGATTTTTTTCAACACTTTCGCAGAAAGTATGACAACGTGACATGAAATTTATTCTCGCCAATTGGTTTATCACCGCATTAGCGATTCTCGGAACTGCTTATATCTTACCCGGTATTTCGGTCAGCGGATTTGTCGCCGCGCTGATGGCGGCAGTTGTGCTGGGGTTTGTCAACGCACTGATTCGTCCGATTCTTATCTTGTTGACTTTGCCGGTAACCGTTCTGACATTAGGTCTGTTTTTGTTTGTGATCAATGCGTTGCTGTTGCTTTTTGTTTCGGTTGTGATGGGCAATAGCTTTGTTGTGGATGGTTTTTTCAATGCAGTGATAGGCTCGTTTTTAATCAGCTTTATTAACTCAATGTTACACTGGCTGTTGGAGACCTAAACTAACGATTTGTCGGCATATTTCATGCGTAAAAATTCAGGTTCATCTCAAGTTCAAAATCTATTTAGGGATGAGCTGACATTTTCATGAATCCGGTGACTGATTCGATTTGAAAGCTCCATTTTTAAGGAAGGATGCTCTCTATGGAGAAAACATTTGAAGCTCGGCCCCGCTATGAAGATGGGATTGCGATTGTCGATCTGAAGGGCGAAATTAACATTTTTGCCGAAGATATTTTGACCCAACTCCATAAA
>RFFQ01000150.1 GCA_003697105.1 Gemmatimonadota bacterium
ACGAACCTCTCGCACCGGAAATTGGCTCACAAAATCGTCCATTTACGATCCGATAGGGGACTTACGCCCCCGATCCGTTCCATTTTTTCCGGTGTGCATTGCTTCTAGCAATAAACAAATCCGGCTGGTTGTCAAGTCAATTAATTCGGACAGATGTATTTTCAATTTAATCTTGACAATCGATAGGTGTCACTGTTTTTTTGGCTATCTAATTTTAGTTAGTAGGACGACCCCCATGCCAACATCCAAATCTAAGCGCACCGTTTCAAATTCAAAACGATTAACACCGCTTATCTTTAGCCTAATCGTTGGGCTTTGGGGGGCGGTGCTTTATGCGAACACTTTGGGGCACGGTTTTGTCTTTGATGATTTTTTTGTGATCCGTGATAACTGGTTGGTAAAAAAAGGCATTTCCAGTATTCCCCAATTGATTTCCACCCCTTATTTATACGGCTTTTCTCCGGCGAGCAATGATTATTACCGTCCGTTTTCTCTGGTGATGTTTGCTGTGGAATGGCATCTTTCGCCCAACAATCCGGCCATTCATCATACGGTGAGCGTTTTGATGTATGCGCTCACCGGTATCGTGTTGTTTTACACCCTTGCTACGATTCTTAGGCGCTATCATCTTATCTTACCGTTTGTGGTGAGTCTGTTATTTATAGCGCACCCCATCCATACAGAAGTGGTTGCCAACATCAAAGCACGCGACATTTTGATGGCATTTTTCTGGTCATTACTGGCATTTCAATGTTTATGGCTGTTCCTAAGGAAAAAGGGCATTCTGTGGCTCTTACTTTCGTTGCTTAGTTATTTTTTCGCCCTGACCTGCCGCGAAAATGCGATCACAATATTAGCCATTTTCCCATTGTTGCTCTATTTTTTCGGGGAGGTTTCGTGGCGGCGATGGTTTGTTCTCAGTAGCTTATATTTTATTCCAACTGGTTTTTTTCTGTTTATTCGGGCGACGGTCATTGGTTTGGAGGGACATGATCCGCGCCTTTTTTGGTTGATGTTTTTAGTACCGGTGGTGATATACGGCGTCACGCGGATTCGCACCAATTTTCCGTTTCGTATTGGGGATCGGTGGTTGTGGGTTGGCATCGGGTTTCTGACCCTCACGGTCGGGGGAGTGTTTTGCGGGTGGGCCGCGACGTCTGTAGGTAATTTTAATATTCGTTTTCCATCCACGATTGTGATGATCGGGCGGTATCTTTTTAAATTAGTCTATCCCCATCCGTTGGTGTCCGATGCGTCTTACAACCAGCACCCCGGCGTACTTTTTACACACTGGAAGGCAATTCTATCCAGTAGTGTGTTAGGGCTGATGGCACTATATGCAATTATCACAGCGCCTCGTAAACATCTGCCTGCCTTTGGGATATTGTATTTCTTCGTCTTAATGTCATTGTATGCCTATTTTACCTTAATGCGGAGCGTACCCTATGGGGAACGCTTTCTCTATGCCAGTTCACTTGGATTTTGCCTTGTGCTGGGTTACGGCATGTTAAAACTGCTTCGGTATGATCTAACACCGGCTCCCTTACCGGGAATACCGGTGTTCCTGCGGCAGTATGCGGTCTTATGGTCTGTGCTGTCAGTCATTTTGGGTTTGTATGCGTTCAAAACGGTAACCCGCAATCTGGATTGGAAGAGTAACGCCACGTTGCGCAGCCAAGATGTGCAAACCTCGCCGAACAGTGGACGGATGCACTATTACTACGGTTTAACACTGATGGAAGATAAAGCGATGGAGGCGGATTCGGAGACGGAAAAGATCCAATATTTACGGGAAGCCATCAAGGAATTCAAAAAAGCCACGCAACTTGATCCCTACTTGAAAGAACCCTACGGACAGTTGGGAGTTGCCTATATGCGGCTAGGGGAATACAAAAAAGCCCGGAAAAATTTTGAGAAGGCAATTAAAAACGCTTTAGTTTACAATAACTTAGGGATTCTATATTACGCTGAAGGGGATACCGTAAAAGCCCTGCAAGCCTTTGAACAAGCCACCCGGATTGACCCGAATTTAGCCAATGCCCATTTCAACATCGGTATGATTCGCGGTGGGCAAGGGCAGTATGCCCTAGGTATTCAACACTTGATGCGGGCGGCGGCGTGTGACCCGTTCAACGCGCCCACGTATTATAATATTGGCTTGTTGTACCGGTTGTTAGGTGATGAGCCGACGGGCAACCGGTATCTGGAAAAGGCATACCAACTCGACCCCAGCTTACGCCCCAATTCACCGTAATGCTCCCGCGGGTACAGTGGATAGGGGCACCGCTCTGCCAGTTTGTGCGAGCGCGTGTCAGGTGGATACTGACATTCTGGCTTGCCCTCCTATTTTTGGATATGTTTTGAGTATAACACTTTTATTATCAGTATTTTATGAGTTTGGCATTTAATATGCTGAATAAAGGTGACGTAACCGGTATCGGGTAGGCATAGCGGTTCATCTTGACCTTTTTGTATAGATTCATTACTATTGAACTGAAACTGAAATCCACGATAACCCGAAACAACGTCTCAGACATCAACTGTCCTGAAAGGAGGGCACGTCATGTTCTTCTTTGACCCAACGTTTTTACTGCTAATTCCAGCCATGTTACTGGCATTTTATGCCCAAAACAAAGTGACCCGGACTTACAAAAAATATCGTCAGATTGCCTCCATGCGAGGCATGACTGGTGCGCAAGTGGCTCAACACATTTTACAACAGCGTGGCTTGTACGATGTTGCGGTGCGAGAGACTCGCGGTTTTCTAGCAGATAACTATAATCCGGCGAATAAGACCGTCAATCTTTCTTCCGATATTTTCCACGGGCGATCCTTAGCCGCCCTGGCGGTTGCCGCCCATGAAGTGGGCCATGCTTTGCAAGATGCGAACGGCTATATGCCCCTTAAATTACGAGCCAGCTTTGTTCCGTTGGCGAATTTAGGCAGTTTTGCGGTATTCCCGTTAGCCATTGGCGGTATTTTGTTGCAAAGCGTGGGCTTGATCGACCTGGCGATTTACCTGTATTCGGCAGTGGTGGCATTTCACCTGATCACCTTGCCCGTCGAATTCAACGCCAGTAACCGTGCTCTGAAAATTCTGGGTACAAACGGCTATTTGTATGATACCGAAGTCATTGGTGCGAAAAAAGTCCTGAATGCCGCCGCTCTGACCTACGTGGCTTCAACGGTTGTGGCGGTGATGGAATTAATCCGGCTGTTGATTTTCCGATCCATGATGAATGACTAAAAGGAGTGATAGGCATGTCCTCAATTCAACATATTGATGAACCCATGACACGCCGTTCGTCTCCCCAACCGGATGATGATGAGCGCTATTTACGATTGCTTTCCGAATTTACGAACTACAAACGGCGAACCGAGCAAGAAAAGCGCGAGCTAGCCGATTATGTTCGGGCGGAAACATATCGCAAATTGTTACCCATTTTAGATGATTTTGACCGGCTGATGTCGCATCAGGAGCAGGATGAACGCCGTTTAATAGAGGGAGTCACTCTGATTTATAATAAGTTACGCTCTCACTTGGCGCAGGAAGGCTTAGTGCCGGAATCTCCACAGGATGAACCGTTTGATCCCAACCAACATGATGCGTTTTTGACCCAACCCACCGATGATCCCACCGCGGACCAAACGGTGGCGCAAGTCTTGGAAAAAGGTTATCGATTTAAGGGGAAATTGATTCGACCAGCGAAAGTCGCCGTTGCGCAGTACACGTAGAGTCTGAGGAGAGGTGATACGCATGATCTCAACGAATAAAGATTATTATAAAATTTTAGGTGTTGATGAAAATGCTTCCGCCGATGAACTGAAAAAAGCGTATCGCAAACTAGCAGTAAAATATCACCCTGATAAAAACGCCGGTAATAAGAACGCCGAAGAGAAATTTAAGGAAATCAACGAAGCATATGATGTCCTAAAAGACCCCCAAAAACGAGAAGAGTATGATACCTACCGTAAATACGGTCCCATGTATCATCAATTTGGTGGCAATGGAGACTCGGTAAATGTTGACTTTGATGATATCTTTAGCGGATTTCGAGGCGGAGGGAGCGGCGGTTCTGTGTTCGATGATTTGGGTGATATTTTCAGCCGCTTTCGGGGCGGTGGAAGAAGTGGCAACCCATTTCGCCCGAGAATTCGCTCCGAGATTACAATTCCGTTTATGACGGCAGTTCAAGGGGGGAATGTTCCGGTACAACTGGGTGGCCAAACCTACAATGTCCATATTCCCCGCGGGATAGAAGACGGTGAAACGCTGAACATCCAAAATCCCACGGGAAATGGCGAAGTGATACTCCTTAAAGTGCACGTTCAACCCGATTCGTTCTTCCGCCGGAAAGGGAATGACATCTATGTGGACGTGCCCATCAATTTTGCCCAAGCGGCATTGGGTAGTAAGATGCGCGTGCGTACCATCAGTGGTAAAAAAGTCGATCTGAAAATTCCGGCAGGCACGCAAAGCGGGCAAACCTTCCGCCTGAAAGGGCTGGGAATTTCCACGCCACAAGGTCAAGGCAATATGTATGTTACGGTGAACGTTACCGTACCGAAACACTTGACCCCCGAACAGAAGCGGCAGGTTGAACAGTTAGCAACGGCGCTGAACCTCCCGTATTAAAATACATCACCAGCAGCGAAACCGATGATCCCCTGACCGGTGAGACGGTACCCCGTCTCGCCGGTTTTTTTGTACCCCTCCTTCTGGAATGCGCTTTTTCGGTAGCGTTGCCGGCGCATCATGTTCCCCAAGATAATTTTACGGCATAAAAATATAGATATATAAATTTTTAACTTGACTTTTAGTGTGTTTTTGTACAAATTATCGCACACATGCGATACATGGCGTGGCGTTCCTTGTAATCGTCATTATCGTAGATAATCGGATTCACATCCGGGATGGTGCAGGCAAAGTCTCCGCACAAAGCACCCAACGATTGCCGTCATTATTAACCGCGACCTTATAGAAACAAATGCCGGCATGTTTTTATCAAGGCGTGGTGTTGCGCTTTCCGGCGGAGGAGCCCGTTTCATCAGATTTCGGATGGGAAATGTTGTTTACTATAAAACTGGATTTATTCATCTATACATAATTTTATCTGAGGTTACTATGGATGTTACACTATCACGACGACGGTTCCTAAAGATTAGTTCGGCAGCCCTGGGTTGGAGCGTTGCCGGAGGGACTTTGGGAAAAATATCCCCTCGCGCTTCGGCGGCAAATGCTACAAATGGAGGGATCGAGACGATCCCCACCTACTGCGATATGTGCTTTTGGAAGTGTGGCGCGATTGCCTATAAACGAAATGGAAAACTCTGGAAGATTGAAGGCAATCCAGAAGACCCCTTGAGTCGAGGGCGATTATGCCCGCGGGGTACCGGTGGTATCGGGGCACATTATGATCCGGATCGATTGCGGGCACCCCTGATGCGCAAAGGTGAACGCGGCAATGAGCAGTGGGTACAGGTCACTTGGGATGAAGCCTTGAATTTTATTGCGGATAAAATGCAACAGATAAAGGCGGAATATGGTCCGGAAGCGGTTGCGCTTTTTAGTCACGGTATCGGGGGGACATTCTTCAAGCATACCATTAAAGCGTATGGCTCGCCGAATATCGCGGCACCTTCCTTTGCCCAGTGCCGGGGACCGCGAGATACCGGTTTTAATCTGACTTTTGGGGAAGGTGTAAGCACACCCGAACGTACGGACATCCGCCATGCCAGATGCCTGACATTAATCGGGTCTCATTTGGGAGAAAACATGCACAATACGCAAGTGCAGGAGTTCTCCGAAGCCATCCAGAATGGTGCGTCCATTATTGTGGTGGACCCCCGCTATTCGATTGCCGCGAGTAAAGCCAAATATTATTTACCGATTAAACCCGGTACCGATATGGCGTTGCTGTTGGCATGGATGAATGTGATTGTGAATGAGGAATTGTACGATAAAGCTTACGTCAAAAAATATGGGTTTGGGTTCGAGGCTTTCCGGGCAGAAATTGCCCCATATACCCCAGAATGGGCGTACCCCGAAACAACCATTGAGCCTGATCTCATTCGAGCCACTGCCCGCGAAATGGCAAAACATAAACCGGCATCCCTCATCCATCCGGGGCGGCATGTTACCTGGTATGGGGATGATGCCCAGCGTAGCCGGGCGATTGCGTTGCTCAATGCGCTGTTGGGGAGCTGGGGTCGGAAAGGTGGGTTTTATTCCCCCGTCAGCATGGATGTGCCCAGCTATCCTTATCCGCCCTACCCCCCATCTGAAAAAGGCAAAGTCGATAATCCTCATGAAAAATACCCGTATGCACATGGACATGGGGCACTGACCACCGGGATTCGGGACGCTACCATCACGGGTGAACCGTATCCGGTTAAAGGCTGGTTTGTGTACGCCACCAATTTGATCAATGCACTACCCAATGAAAAAGAGACGATAGAAGCCATCCAACATCTGGATTTGCTGGTTGTCATTGATGTAATTCCGAGCGAGATTGCCGGCTGGGCAGATGTCATTTTACCGGAATCGGTTTATCTGGAGCGGTACGACGAATTAAATGTGGAATGGTTTCGAGACCCCTTTATTGCCCTTCGCCAACCGGTCGTTGAATCGCCCCATAATCAAAAACCAAACTGGTGGATCGCCAAAAAACTGGCTGAAAAACTGGGGTTAAGCGAGTACTATCCGTGGAACCACATTGAAGAGTACTTAGATTATCGATTGAAACACGCCGGTTACAGTTTGGCAGAGATAAAGAAAAAAGGTATCATCACAGGGGCAAAGCAACCCATCTATTTTGATGAAGGGGTGCCGGATGAATTCTACACCCCTTCCGGGAAAATCGAATTTTATAGCTTACAATTGAAAGAAAAGGGATTTGACCCCGTGCCGAAATATACCCCCCCAGACCCTCCACCGCCGGGATTTTATCGCCTCCTGTATGGACGAGCTCCCGTGCATTCGTTTGGACGCACGCAGACAAATCCACTATTAGCGGATATGATGGACGAAAATTCGGTGTGGATCCATGTGGACATTGCCCGGCGCTATGGATTAAAAACGGGAGACACGATCCGTCTGAAAAATCAGGATGGCGTTCTCAGCAATAAAGTCAAGGTGCTCGCTACAGAACGCATCCGAACGGATTGTGTGTACCTCGTTCATGGGTTTGGGCACAAAAATAAAATGCTGAAACGTGCCTATATGAAGGGCGCCAGTGACGCCGAATTGATTACGCGCTACAAGATCGACCCACTGATGGGGGGCACCGGTATGAACGTGAATTTTGTCACTTTTGAGATGGAGGCATAACACTATGGCACGGTTAGCAATGGTCATCGATACGAAAAAATGTGTCGGTTGCATGGATTGTGTGGTCGCATGTAAAACCGAAAACAACGTACCCGAACATTTAGACCGGGACTGGCTGGTGTACGAAACACGCGGAAAATTCCCTACATTGCATATGGAAATACGTTCCGAGCGCTGTAATCACTGTGATAATCCCCCTTGCGTGTATTGTTGTCCCACCGGTGCCAGTCATGTTCATGATTTTGGGGGTGTGGTACTGGTGGATTACGATAAGTGTATCGGCTGTAAAGCCTGTTTAGCATCGTGTCCTTATGATGCGCGTTTCATCAATCCCAACGGATACGCGGAAAAATGCACTTTTTGCATTCATCGGACGGAAAAGGGGGATGACCCGGCGTGTGTCGCGGTTTGCCCCACCCATTGTATGTATTTTGGCGACATCGATGATCCCAATAGTGAAGTGAGCCGGTTACTCGCCTCCCGAAATCATCATGCGTTGTTGCCTGCCGCCGGCACAAAACCACAGATTTACTATCTCACTTAATCCGATGTTGTGGGGTAAAAATACATTCCCCAACGTATTGGTAACGTTAAACTTATCAAATTAGAGGTTTACTTATGATCGAAATTGTATCCACCCGGCATAACGAAATGATCGACCCCCTGTTGCATGTTTGGGGCTGGGAGATTCCGGTTTATCTCTTTTTGGGAGGTTGGGTTGCCGGAATGATGATTATCGCGGGATATTTTTTATTTAAGGGGCGAGCAAAGGCAGAGTGGTGCAGTTGTTTAGTTTTGCCCACAATCAGCCTCATTTTTTTAAGCCTCGGGATGCTGGCGCTCTTTTTGGATTTGGAGCATAAATTATATGTCTGGCGGTTGTACACTACCTTTGAGATTGCATCACCCATGTCTTGGGGCGCCTGGATTTTGCTGTTGGTCTATCCCGGACTGCTTGCCAATATGATTATCCGTATCCCGCCGTTTCTGGCAAAGCCTTTCCCGCGTTTAAAGTCGTTTTCCGCTATGGTGAATGAGCACCCCGTTGCCATTAAAACGATAGGGGTTATCAATATGCTGTTGGGCGGGATGCTCGGTATTTATACCGGTATTTTGCTCAGTTCCTTAGGCGCGCGCCCCTTTTGGAATAGTTCCATTTTGGGTTTCCTGTTTCTGGTTTCTGGATTATCAACCGCCGCCGCATTTGTTCACATGGTGGCGAAAGACCGGTATGAGCGGGAATTGTTAGCAAAAGCAGATAACGCATTTTTAACGATTGAACTATTTGTTCTCGGCTTATTTTTAATCGGCTTGCTAACAGCAACGGAAGTTCATCAACGGGCGGCACACTTGGTTTTAGGCGGTGAGTACACCGCCTTTTTCTGGGTGATTGTTGTGTTTATGGGCATCGTGATTCCCTTAATTTACCAATCGCTGGCAGTGAATCATAAAGTGCCACATTTGATGCTGATGCCTATTTTGGTCATTTGGGGAGGACTCATGCTCCGTTTTGTGATCGTTGTCGCGGGCCAACATAGTCATTGGGCACAATTTTAATGATTATCTGAACTACTATCCTTATTCAATACCTTCGCCAAAATTTGAGGTGACCTGATATTCTCTTTACATTATAGCATGATTGACTTTCTATTTTCATTCATTGCTATAAGAGGAGA
>RFFQ01000151.1 GCA_003697105.1 Gemmatimonadota bacterium
ACGAACCTCTCGCACCGGAAATTGGCTCACAAAATCGTCCATTTACGATCCGATAGGGGACTTACGCCCCCGATCCGTTCCATTTTTTCCGGTGTGCATCGCTTCTAAAATAAACAAATCCGGCTGGTTGTCAAGTCAATTAATTCGGACATAGAAATTTCTTTTATATTGACTTTGTGAGGGTGATCTGATAAACTGGAACGATGACACATACGATAAAGTGTATCTTAATTTATTGATATTATTGATGTTAATCATCATGAAGTGTAACTATAAAATAAATTTAATCGAACGGAACGTAATTCTACTCATTGTTTTATTGTTGGGTTGGGTTGCTAAAGGGGTGGCATTTGAGGCGACATTGACTCGCCTCGAAGGAGAGGCGATGGGTGCACCACCGCGTGCCTTGGCATGGGGAGATATGGATGCCGATGGTCGTCTAGAACTAGCCGTAGGGGCGGAAAACGGGATTCACATCTACCGGTACGATGAATCTCCGGCATTCCCCGATGGACAATTTCGGCGTATTCAATTTGTGGAACTTTCACACCCGGTACAGGATGTCGCGTGGGGTGATCTGAACGGGGATGCCTATCCAGAATTGGTTGTGGCGCTCTCTGGACGAAATCGCGCTTTTCGGAATCAGGGGGGCAGCCAATTTGTCCCCTTTTGGGTGGCGGATAATATTGTCGATTCTCGCGCCATCCGGCTTGTTGATGCAGATTCGACCCTAGATGGTCGATTGGATTTGGTGGTTGCTAATGTTAATGCGCCGGATGAATTATATCTTAATACCGGCAATGGGTTTGAACCGTTTTGGGAATCCCCGACGGCGGAGTCATCATTTTGTGTGGAAGCGGTCGATTTGAATGAAGCTCAGTATCCGGTCTTCTTTTTTGGTGGGCGCGATGAAGTCCGGTTTTACACCTTTCCGTATCAAGCGTCTTCGACCAACCGAATGGCGCTCCCCGATGACAGTACCGATGCGGTTTCGCTCTCATTTGCCCAAGTTGATGGTACCGACGGGTTGGATATGTATATCGGCACCCGCTGGATTCCCCGCCGGGTTGGGCAGGGGCAGGTCACCGAGCGGCAAGATTACTTTTACAGGCATACCTTTAATGGTTCAGAACATCTGTTTGTTCGGGAAGAGTCATTTTTACCGGCGGCAGATGCTACATGGCAAGTTATGTGGGGTGATTTGGACACTGATTTTCAACCGGATATTCTGGTTGCCGGATTGGAAGGCTTCAAAATATATCGCTATCACGCCGGTGTGTTGGCGGATCAACCGGCGGTTCAGGAACTTTTAGAAAATCCCGCCCGAGCCGCCGCTTGGGGAGATGCCGATAATGACGCCGATCTCGATCTGGTTATTCTTACGAGAGATACCGATTATCCCCTACTCTACCGGAATGATCAACTGTTACTAAGCCCCCTCCAACCCGTCGAGCTTGAGTTTGAGATTCTGCAACTCCACAGTTGGGATATTTCGGCTCATTCCGGCTCAGAATTAGTCGGTGTTTCCGATGCGGGAGAGGCGTTTTATTATTATTGGGAAGACCACCAACTTGTCGCCTCCCCGCATTCTCCCGAATATTATACCCCCTTCGTGGATATGGATGCCGGTTTTGTCAATACAGATTCGCAATTGGATGTGATTATTGCCACTCAAGAATCGCTTTATGTTTGGGATTTACATCAGGCAGACACCTTTACGGTTCGTCAGGAGTTAGAAGCCCCACGACCCAGCCAACTGATCAGTGCCGATCTGGATAATGATCAGGATTGGGATTTGATTGTCCAGCGAGAGATCGGCACGCGAAGCACACTCCGGTTGATGTATAATGAAACCGGGCAATTTCAAGCGGGATCGTTGTGGGAAACGCAGTCGTCCCCGGGGAATCATATTCTGAAGTTGTTTTGGCAAGACCTTAATTTTGATATTGCCCCAGATGTCGTTGTTTTAGATGAAACGTCGTTCCGGGTGTACCGGAATATCTCCGCATTTTTGGAAAGTACGCCCAATATCGTCATACCGTATGCGTTTGGCGGTAATTTACAAGATGCGATTCTGGCGGATATGGGAGAAAATGGAACACTGGACGTGGTCGTGGCGGGCGGGTCCACGCTTGGCGGCTTTCCAAACCGGTTGGCACCGCCGCCCACAATTGAAGCGTGGCAGGAAGCACCGGATGTTCAATTCGAGCCTATCCTGAACGCGATAGAACTCCCCGATACGACGCACTTGATTGAAAAAATCGACATTGATAATGATGGGGATTGGGATATCGTCACGGCAAGTGGGGGTACACTCTATTTATATAAAAATCAAGGTGATTGGCGGTTTTCCTCACCGTTAAGCCTTTTTGTCACCCGTTCCGCAATTCAGCATCTGGTGGTGGGGGATGTGGATAATGATGGTGACTCGGATATCATCACCGCCAGCCGTATAGCTAACGGTAGTGAACTACACGTTTATCTCAATTATTATCAGGATGTATTTAAAAACCAACTCCATTTTATTGACCGTCCGGTCACGATCACGTCTCTGACACGAAGTGACTCTACCGACGGAGAGTACCGCTTTGACCTTGAATTAAGTGACCCCCATAACAATCTTCTGCGTGTGGTGGGGGAATTCTCACTGTTTGGTGGACATTGGCAAGATTTTGATAGTACCGGCGTAGCACCTCTGGAACATGAAACTCTCATCTTTCCGTGGGCAGAACAGCCACCTTATGCGGTTTATGGGAACGACGTCGCGGTCCGGTTTGTTCTCCGTGCCACACATTTACGTTTTGGTCAGGCGTTGTATGGGCAACCTACTACTTTATGGAAATTGCCCTTTATCCACCAACCGTATCACACCGCACCTGTGATTGACATGGTTTATCCAACGGCAACCGATACCCTGAGTGGGAGTTTTCCGGTGTTGGCGTCCGTCTTCATTCCCCGGGATTCAATTGCCTATTCGATTACGCTGATCCGGCAAGACGGCGTTCGGATACCCTTGGAGCGGCATCAAATTCCCACCCGTTATGTCCAGCAACTGGCACTTGTGGATTCGCTTCAGGCATCGCAACTGGATTCTCTCCTTATTACGCTGTATGAGGGGGTACAACCCCTTGATTCTCTGGCAATAGACCTCACCTTTACATCTATAGTATCAGATTACCAGCATCCCACGATCCGGCATATTTTTCCAGCTAATGGTGCGGAGGATGTTCCGCGAAATAGTCCTATTTATGTGGTGATCAGTGACTCGGCGGAGATTCCGCTCAATGATCAATCCGTCACCGCGGGGCTGACGGTGTACAACCATTACAATGCGGTGGTCCCGGGTACGGTGGAATTTCTATACATGGTGGATATTCCCAATTTAATTGTGTTTTACCCGGAAATAGACCTCCTACCGGAAAGCTATTACTACGTGGTCGTTGATCCTGAGTTACAGGATTTGGAAGGACACCGCTTGCTGAACCCTCGCGTGTGGAGTTTCAAGACCTTGGCGGAACCTCCCACCCAAGATATTGTGTTGTTTGATCCGGTGCCGGGTGCTCTCGATGTCGATCCCGATGACCCCCAGCAATTGGTTATTCAATTTGACGAAGGGCTGCCGGAGGACCCTCAAATTCCCGTTCGGGTTTACAATTCTGCCGGTGTGCG
Source organism: Gemmatimonadota bacterium (assembly GCA_003697105.1). GTDB lineage: Bacteria > 4572-55 > 4572-55 > J002 > J002 > J002. The sequence continues at coordinate 3,670 of RFFQ01000151.1, forward strand.
GGTCGCTGCGGATGGAATCACCCGCTACAATCCGATTACCCGGGTGCTGACATTTGATTGGAGTGGCAGTGTCATTTTACCCCGTTCCAACACCGGAACACCTGCCCCAGCACCCTCCATCCGAACCGATGCGTTTTATACCGTTCATATTGATGAGGCGTATTTTGTGGATTCTGAGGCACCGTACATTTACTCATTTGCGACCACCCGATCTCACCCGCAAATTAACCCGGATCGACAAATGCCCGCCCCCGGCGATTCGCTCGTGCCGCCCTCAACCTATATTGAAGTGGAATTTGACCGGTTTATGAATTCGCTGACGATTCAGGAAGAAAGTTTTTATCTGGTGGAGCTGTTTGCGGATGGTCGCGAGTCTGCCCCCATACCGGCACTGGTCAGTAACAATGCGCCACGCAAAACGGCGCGCTTGACCCCGAACCATTCACTCCGTACTTCCACGTGGTATCGTGTTTATTTGACGACGCAAGTGAAGGACATCAGCGGTGTTCCGTTAGCTGAAGCAGTGCATTGGACGTTTCGCACTCGGCAGGTCTCCTATGATAACCGTCCGGTTGAGGTTTGCCCACCCCCGCTAGTCCCGGATACCGTCGTTGTTGCTTTGCCATCATGCCCGTATGATAACGGGGAGAATGTGCCGATCACGCTCGACAACATTACCCTAAAATTCAGTGAGGCATTAAATGGTGCAACGGTCAATACTGAATCATTCCACGTGGCGGCGATCTACCCGCCGGATAGCTTGTACCACCTCCCCGGGATTGTCTATTACAATGGTCAGGATTCTACTGCCAATTTTTTGATCACCGGAATGGAGTTGGAGACAAACCGGGAATACCAAGTTCAGTTTTCCCCCGATACGACGGTACTTACGGTGGGTGGGGCACGCCGGATGCCGGTTGAATGGCAGTTCCGGACGGTAAATTGTGAAACCGGGCTGATCGTCATTTCCGACCCGGATACCACCGATTATATCGACCCCCAGAATTTTGATGTCCGGTTAATCCTCAACCAACCGGTTATTTTTCCGAATCCCAATTTGCAACGCTTTGTGGTCTCGTTTCAACAGCTTTCGCCAACCGTGCGTGATCTTAGCGGAACGGTTAGCTTGGATAGCACCGGGCATGAAATTACGTTTGTACCCAATACCGCCCCCGAAGATAGCGCGAGGTATCGTCTCCAGCTCAATACAGACCCCAACTACATCCGTTTGAAATCCGGCAATGTGGAAATCTGTTCCGGGGAGTTTGTCTGGAATTTCCAAACGCCGCCAGCAATCGATCCCAATCAGGGGGGTATTGCGGCGGATTACCGGAATCACATCCAACTGATGGTACCCTTTCACGGTCTTAACAATAAAACCGGTATCACCATTCAAGTGCTTTGTGGCTATAATGAGATTCCATGTGACGCCCTCCCGCCAGAGGAGTCAAATCCGAGTCACTTGGCTTGGGGAGACCCCTACCTTCGCTTTTCAATTTATCCCCTTGACCTCACGTTAGAGAAAACAGCAACATTGAGCGTTGATTTGTCGTCGCTGAGTGTTCCGGAACCCACAACTTTGGGTTTTGTGTACCGGACGCCGGCGGATACCAGTTGGGTGTATCTGGGAGGCACTGTTGATGAAGTGAAGCAGTTGTTGGCTCTGCCGGTGCGTCAGTTTGGTGAATTTATGGTCGTGGAGCGACCCGAAGTTGAGGGTGAGGAATCCGCGCCCTCAATCCGCGATTTAGCCATTCAGCCCCGTGTGTTTTATCCTGCCGATGCCGGTGTCTATGACCAAACAACGCGCATCTCATTCACGTTAGGGCACGCTTCACCGGTGACTCTTAAAATTTACAATGGCGCGGGGGTTTTGGAGCGCCGTTTGCTGGATGGCGAACGGCTTGCCGCGGGACACCACTCTTATCCGTGGGATGGACAAAACAATCAAGGTCAAATTGTTCCGGCAGGGCTATACATCGTGACCGTGGTCACGGATGATGCCAAAGCCATAAAAACGGTGGGCGTTTGGCGGCGATAGAAGGAAGTATTCGATGCGATTAGACCTATACCTGAAAAAAAGTCGCTTAATTAAAGAACGGACGCTGGCCAAAGTGGCGTGTGAAAGGGGTCACGTGTTGGTTGATGGGCGACCGGGCAAACCGGCAAAACCGGTAAAAGTTGGGCAACGACTGGAAATCCATTTGCGGCACAAAATTCTGGAAGTTGAGATTTTGGAAATCCCGCAAGGAAATGTCTCCAAAGAGCGCGCACGGACTCTCTATAAACTTCTCCGGGAGGAAGCGACCGCCTGATCCACTATCCTCGGCTCAACCTCCCGCATTGCAGTCCGTATTGGAGAAATTGCCGGTACAACATTCGTATGTTTTAATCAATCCATAGACCTTATTCCAAGCAGGGGATTTTTTATAACCCAACAAATACGAAAAATACACATTTTACGATAAATTAGTGCTTGGAATAAGGTCTAATCGGATTGGCTGTTTTTTACGTTAACCATACCATTTGAGGCATTCGTGAATACAAAAACCCTCGCCATAATGCGGATTGGGGGACTACCGTGGATAGCTCTTGAGGGATTACAAATTGGCTTTCACCCATTCTTCCAGACCACCTAATATCACCAATTCCTGCGCTGCAGTACCAATAGGGGCAATCGGATAATCTTTGCCTGCGGCATGAATGACGGCATTTTCAAAATCGATTTCCGCTATGATACCGGTTTGAACCGTTAATGCTTCTGTACCGAAGGTGGCTTTAAGGTCATAGACCAGATCAGGCGCCTCGATAGTTAAAAAACCGTTATTCAGCGCGTTACGCTTATACGTTTCGCTAAACGATCCAGCAATTACTAACTGGATTCCGGCGTACTTGAAAGCCGTTGCCGCTTGCTCACGAGAACTCCCTGTGCCAAAATTGAACCCACCCACAACAATATCACCTTTTTTCATGATCTCCCGAAATTGAGGATCGTAATTTTCCATCACCACCGTTGCCTGCTGTTGTGGGGTGAAATCATCTTTGTAGGTATATTTACCCGGATAAATACCGTCCGTGTTCAGATTATCTGCCGGACAAAAGAGTACATTTCCACGAAGGGTGGGTGGAAATCCATCTAAGATGGTGATTTTCTGTGCAGAACGTACTGGTTTTTCCAATAGGCGCACCTCACCGTGGGGGGTGGTTGTCTCCCACATGCCGTCCGGTAGAGCGATTTTACCGGCAATCGCCGACGCCGCCACCACTGCCGGTGATGCGAGGTATGCTTGGGCATTCCGTGAACCCATCCGCCCTTTAAAGTTCCGGTTGGTCGCGGAAATTCCCACTTCGTTATCGGCAAGTAACCCTTCGCCCAAACCGATGCAGGGACCACAACCGGGCGGCAAGGGGATTGCCCCCGCATCCAATAAATCTTGCCAATAGCCCTGTTTTTCGCTTTCCGTCTGTACCTCGTTGGAGGCGGCGGCAACATAAAACCCCACACCTGCGGCCACTTTTTTACCTTTAACGATCTTTGCTGCTAATTCTAAATCCTGCAAGCGGCTATTGACACAAGACACCAAATAGGCTTTGTGAATTTTAATATCCTGTTGGGCTAATTCTGCGACGGGTGCCATCACTTTGACCGTGTTGGGTCCGGAAACATACGGTTGCACCGTGCTCAAATCCAGCGTCAATTCAATTGCGTAAGCCGCATCCGGATCGGCTTGTAAATGCTCGGTTTCCAAGCAGTGAATACGGTTCATGTTAAGACGTGGGTGAGTACCATCAATGGCATCGGCATCTGATGGCACTCCAGCTAACCCACGATGTTGGATAAACTGTACCCGGTCTTTCAGCCATTGGATGGTGACCTCATCAATTGGGAAAACACCGGCAAGTGCCCCCCATTCCGTTGTCATGTTCGCAATGGTAAGCCGCTCCTCTACCGGTAGAGAGGGGATACCATCGCCCACAAATTCCACGGCATGATTGAGTACCTCGTCCTGATTAAATAACCCGCATAATGTGACAATCACATCTTTACCGGTTACGCCGGGTTTGAGTCGTCCAGTTAGGACCACGCGCGCCACCGGGGGTACTTGCCACCAGGTTCGCCCGGTTGCCCAAATTGCCGCCGCATCCGTACGGACAACGGGTGTTCCTAAACAGCCCAATCCGCCATACATATTTGAATGGCTATCGGAAGCAACAACCATTGTCCCCGGAAACGCATATCCTTCCTCGCACATGACCTGATGCCCAATACCCCGTCCCGGCGGGTAAAAATCGATGCCATGTGCCTTGGCAAACGCCTCGATCTGAGCATATTTCTTCAGATTTTTCTCACTTTTATTTTGAATATCGTGGTCAATCGCAAAAACAACTTGCCGCGGATGGGCAATTTTACGTGCCCCGATGTTCTTAAATTTGGGGATAACAGCACCCGTGTTATCGTGTGTCATTACATGTTGGGGGCGGATAGAAAGATAATCACCCGAATGGACTTCATGACCATTATCCAGCCCAACCGCAAATTTTTGAGCGATTTTTTCCACCAGATTTTGAGCCATTATGCCACCTCATCTTTTAGAATTTGGAAAATTAGCGATAAAAAAATCGATGATTATAATATATAAATTGGCAGGTAGAATCAATGAAAATCGGTAGATATTTGCGCGGCTAATAGACCACCTCAAAGGCAGTCTGGGGTTCTGTTTTACCCTTTAATAGAAGCGGTTCTAATTCACGAATATCCAATTGGTTACAAACGGATTCTGCCGTCTTTTTGCAAATGAGAATCTGATGTTGGGTGGCGGTCTCTTGCAATCGTTTCGCTGTATTGACGGTATCACCGATGGCGGTGAAGTCCATCATATCCTGACTGCCCAGATTACCCACCACCGCCGAACCGGTTTGAATCCCTGCGCGCAAGCCTAGTTCCGCTAGGGAGGGGTGTTGTCGCTGGATTTCGCGAAAAATCAGTTGCATATCAATAGCGGTTTGAACTGCCCGCAGGGGGTCATCCTCATGCGCGATGGGTGCGCCGTAAAATGCCATTAACCCCTCATCGATATACTTATCGAAAATACCATCATATTGCCGGATGATCGGTGCAAGATGACCCAAAATTAGGTTAAGGTGATCCGTTGTTGTACGGGCGTCATGTTTTTCTGTTATCCGGTGAAATCCCCAAATATTGACAAAGAGTACGCTGATTTGGGCGGTATCACCCCCCAGTTGCAATGCCGCTTCTGGGTTGGAAAAAATACCTTGGGTAATTTCATCTGCCACGTAACGACGGACAATATTTTGCAAGATCGCATTTCGCCGTTCTAATTCATCAAGTAACTGTTTGGCTCGAAGTTGGGTGCGCACCCGGATGAGAAGTTCCGTCCGGTCCACGGGCTTCCGCAAAAAATCATCCGCGCCGGATTCCAATCCTTTAACTTTGTCTTGTAATTCCTGCAATGCCGTCAGCATGATCACCGGGGTCGCTTGGAGGTCAGGACGCTGTCGCAAATGCCTGAGCGTTTCAAATCCGTCCATTTCGGGCATCATGGCATCTAAGACAATCACATCCGGTAATTGGGTTTCACAAAACAGGAGGCATTCCGCACCGTTGGTCTGTTGGGCAACATCATAGCCTTCTTTCACCAAAACGCGCGATAAAATCATGCGTGTTCCCGGATCATCATCAACAATTAAAATTAAGGATTTGGATTTGGTTTTCATTATGCCTTGCAACATCAGGGTTTTGTAAAATGATCGGTATTAACTTGGGTTTATTTCTGCCAGTAATGCGGCTTTAACACGGTTCAATTCATTCTGAATCAAGTAGAGATGTTCCCGCGCCCGGTCCAGATGGTTCGCTTTGGCTTGGATTTCCAGATGCGTGCATAATTCCGCTAAATGCAATGCGCCTAGGTTGGCACTACTGCCTTTAAGCCCGTGTGCCGCGCGTCGCACTTCATCTGTATTGTTTTGGTTTAGGGCGGTTTCGATCCGGTCGAGCAACACAGGCGCATCTTCCAGAAAAATCTGAATAACGTCGTTTAGGAATTCCGGGTCATCAGCACCCCCCAGTTGGCGGATACTTTCAAAGGCATCGGGATCGAGTGGCGGCACGGAGTTATCTTCCACCGCCATAGGCGGGGTTTCTTCCGAACGACGAGCGGATTGTTGCACCGCCTGTTCTAAGGCATTCATTAACTGGTCAAATTTAACCGGTTTGGTGATATAGTTATCCATTCCGGCATTGAGGCATTTTTCGCGGTCACCTTTCATGGCATCGGCGGTCATCGCAATGATGTGGGGGCGCTGGCTCGGGGGATACGTGCGACAGATAGTACGGGTCGCTTCCAACCCATCCATTTCGGGCATTTGGACATCCATCAACACCACATCATATTGTTGGCGGGCGACCGCTTCCACCGCTTCTAAGCCATTTGCGACCACATCGATGCGGTAACCCATTCGCTCCAACAGGCGAATTGCCAATTTTTGATTGACCAGATTATCTTCGGCTAATAAAATTTTGAGTGGCAATCGCTCCGCCATTTTGGAATCAATTTGGGGGCGTTTTTGTTCCCGTACCGGTACCGGCAGCGGCGTTCCTTCAAGGGCTAACAACAGGGCATTATACAGTTGCGACTGTTTGACCGGTTTGGTCAGGAGTGCATGGAACAACTGCCGGTCAGATTGCAGGTCTGTTTCTGTCCGCCCAATGGAGGTCAACATGACCAACGGAATATCTGGTGAATGGCGTTCACGGATAGCCTTTGCTACCATTAGCCCATCCATGCGGGGCATTTGCATATCCAAAATTATCACATCTACATGATGCCCTTCGGAAAGAAGGCGTAGCGCCTCTTCCCCAGACGCCACGGCGGTCGCCTTCATCCTCCAACGAGTGGTCTGCATGCTCAAGATTTTGCGATTCGTGGCATTATCATCGACAATCAAAACCGATTTATTCTGCAAGCGGGGTAAATGTTCATCGATAGGGCGGTGTTCGACGAGGGCGTGTGTTCGGATGGTGAAGTAAAAGGTTGATCCGCTACCGACTTCACTTTCAACCCAGATATTCCCGTTCATCATGTGGGTCAGGTGTTTACAAATGGCTAACCCCAAACCGGTACCCCCGTACTGGCGAGTTGTGGAAGCATCCACCTGACTAAACGATTTGAACAACCGGTCCATTCGATCCGCAGGGATACCGATGCCGGTATCCTTCACCGCAAAGCGGAGGGTATGTTGATGCCGTACCGGTGAATATTCCGCCGCTACGGAAACAGTTACTTCGCCTTCTTCCGTGAATTTGATGGCATTGCTAATCAGATTCACCAGAATTTGCCGCAACCGGGTCACATCGCCCACAATGACCTCTGGGACATCCGGTGACATGATATAGAGCAGTTCCAACTGTTTTTCCGCCGCTTTTGGTGCTAACAACTCAAGGGCATCCTCAATGCAATCCCGCAGATGAAATGGTTGTTCTTCCAATTCCATCTTACCAGATTCAATTTTGGAAAAATCGAGAATATCGTTGATGATCGTTAGTAAGGCTTCGCCACTACTCCGGATTGTTTCCACATATTCGGCTTGTTCGGCGGTGAGGTCGGTATCCAGCAACAAGCCTGTCATCCCAATAACGCCATTCATGGGGGTTCGGATTTCATGGCTCATATTGGCGAGAAATTCCGCTTTCATGCGGGCAGCCGTTTCGGCGGCATCTCGTGCGGCTTGCATCTGTTCCTTGACCTGTTCATCCGCCAGCGTTAGTCCCATCAATTCACTAACTTGCCGGAGTGTTTCTATCACAAAGGGATCCCGCGAGGGATACGGAGCGGTGTACAGGAAGATAACACCCAACAGTTCCTCCCCATGTTTGATGGGCAAGATATAATGACCGTGGGGTGTCATCTCTTCAAATTGGTGTTCGTGCTGGGAATCCTCAAAGCAGTCATCTGAAATCATTATTTCCCCGGAGACGGCGACTCGCCCGCAGAGACAATCACCGAAGTTAATGGTTTGCTCACGCCGTAAAAATTCTTCCGAGAAGGTCCCATGTGTGAGATACAACTGAAGTTGGTCGCCGTTTTGGCTTCGCAAAAAAATTCCGCCTTTATTCATCAATTCCAGAGATTCTATGCTGAATAACTGTGCCAACGCTTCATCCAACCGGTCCCGTAAGGGACGTTGGTCCCGTAAAATACGGGCAATCGTTGCCCGGCGTTCCGCGATCTCTCGCCGGAAGGCTTCTTGTTTTTCCTGCCATACTTGTTCGGTAATATCTTGTTGAATTGAAATATAGCCGGTAATATCACCATTATCGCCTCGAATTGGGGCGATTGTGGTTTGTGCCCAGTACAAATAGGGGTCATCCAATGGGTTTTGGTGGATCAGAGCTAAATGACGGGGTCCCTTACGCCGGTTCAGGAAGCGCCCTTTCCAAACTTCGCCGTTGAGGAGGGTAGTCCACAACTCGTGATAAACCGAATCATCGGTAAAGCCGCTTTTAAACAGGCTGGGAGTTTCGCCGATTAATTCGGCGGCGGAATAGCGCGTAATGCGTTCCATAGCGGGATTGACATACTCAATCACGCCATCGAGATTCGTAATTAGCACACCATCTGCGGTGGCTTCTACCGCCATGGCTAAACGTTGGCGTTCCAACTCTGCCATTTTTCGCAGAGTGACATCCCGGTACTGCCACAGATGCCCCTGATAGTTCCCCTCTACAAAAATGGGGATATAGTCGCGCTCAAAAATGCGCCCATCATTCAGCAGCCACTCTTCATTGGTGACGAGCTCTTGTTGGGCTAAAATTTCAGCGGTTCGTGCCTGAAAGCCGGCTTCATCCTCAAACAGAAATTGGACGGACGGGATAAATTGGAGACTATTTGTTCCCATCAGGGATTGTGGCGAACCGGTATATTGGAACATTTCGCAAAACCGGTTGTTGACCAGCACAATCGTGCGGTGTTCATCTTCCACCATCACACCAGCTTGCAGATTTTCCACCAATGCCACGAGGCGCGAATACGTAGATTGTGCTAACTCTTCCGCCTGTTTCCGCTCGGTGATATTCCGCAGGGTTCCGGCGACGCCAATGACATTCCCGCGGGAGTCCCGAACTTGGTGGGCATTTGCAGATACGTACACCAAATGACCATCGCGATGCTTCATGCGAACTTCCACATCACTGACTTCACCTTTCCGGCGCAGTTGGCGAAACAATTTGAGATTATCCGACCGGTGGAAATACAACTTACTTACTGGAGTGCCAATCAATTCCTCGCGGGAATAGCCCGAATGCCGAATGATAGAAGGGCTAATCTCAACAATAGTGCCTTTCACATCGGTTTGATAATACACATCTTGCACATTTTCAAAGAGGTTGCGATACCGTTCTTCGCTTTGGTGCAATTCTTCTTGTGCTTTCTGGCGCAACGTAATATCACGGAGTACCACCACAAAAAGCATTTCCCGCTCTAGGTTCATGGTGGTGGTGGTCACTTCTAGGGGGAAGACCGTTCCGGTTTTGTGCAATCCGTAGAGTTCGGATTCCCCCGGGCAAATCTGGTAATCTTTATTGGCAATTAAGGTCTGTAGGTGTAAGTCGTTGAGTTCTTCAGGAGTGTAGCCAAAGAGGCGCTCTACCGCCGCATTCCAAGAACGGATACATCCTTGCGGCGTTACTGTAACAATACCATCGGTGACGGTATTCATCACGGATTCTAGGTAGGTTTTACTTTCCCGGCGGATTTGATTGAGGCTCGAAAGCTCCTGTGAGGCAATCTCTAAAGACCGATCTTTTAAGTGACGTTCTCGATCAAACTCCTCATAGGTCGCATTGATCAGGTTCAAGAGTTTTTCCAAATCCGGCGTGCCATCGGGGGAGCCGCGCCGGGCTTTTTTGAGTTGGCGTTCCAAAAGTTTGTGCATGTAGGGTTTACGCCTCGTGTTCGCTCAAAAGAGTGATCGTCATGGTTTGATTATGCAAATTACAGGTGCCCATCGTGCGATGAGGCGATATTTCGCCGTAGGAATAAAATCCAATTTGATGGGCGCCGTCTCCCAGAATTTCCTGAACAGCTTCCACTTCATCGGCGGTGCGTTGCCCCAGCACTAATTTTCGTCCGACACAACTGATCAGAATTGCCAACTTAGTGGTACTGGATTCCGTCAGGTGGGCTAATTTAGCGGCTTCTGCCGCACCCTCCACTAGCCGGTCAAAGTTCGCCATCATCAGTTGGGCAGTATAGCCTTCCGGCACATCCCCGGCAAATACCATACTTTGATCCGCTTCATGGATCGTCAGAATCGTTCTTACTACCGCCTGATCCGGATTATCCGCCGGATAAATTGCTAACGGGAAAAGTAGTGCACTACCCGGCAGGTTTTTAGCCTCTTCACCCAAATATTTTTTATAGAGTTCCAATGCCGGTTTTCCATCTAACTCATATAGGATGTTGCCCTTGGAACGGGTGATGCGGCGAGTTGGGCCAAACGCATCCCACCCCCCAAAAGAACCGTGTCCAATCTGAATCTGATCGCCATAAAACCCAACAGCCGCAATCAAACCGCTGGTGGGTTCACAATTGCAACTGACATGCGTCACCTCAAACCGGTCGGCATCACCGGCTAAACCGCCGGTAATGGGGATATTGGCATCGATAACCTGATTGAACCCCTGAACTAGCTCACTCCCATTGACATGCTGCCCATCGGAAATAACCAACATGCCCCGCAACCCCTCCCGGTTGAGGCGTTCCCCTAATGATTTTCCGACAGTGAAGGATTCCGTGCTATCCGTGACCCTCACCGAGGCAACATCAATTTGGGTGTAGGCAAACTCAATGGCGGCAACCACGATGGTGTCATCCAAAACCTCATCGTCCAAAATTTCACCCGAGGTACTGCAACCAATAATGTTAGCTTGCGGATAACGGTCTTTCAAATCTTGATAATATTGGGGAGATTTCAGCACATCTGTACCCCCGAAGAAGAGTACCAGTTGTGGATTTGTGACGCCGCTGCCGGGATTAATGCATTCCCAAGTCGTATCCCATAACCATTTTTCAACTTTCATCCGTTAAACCTCCTAATTTAAATTCAGATATGTCCGCATCTGTGAAATGCGGACCGTGGGTTGTTGGCACGTAAAATTTTGGCACACATAAACCGTGGTCTGGTCATCGAGGCGGTCTTGGTATGCGGTAAATGGTGCCAACTCCGCCAATTGAGCTTGATTTGCGGATGTTTTGAGATGAATGACCATATGAGGCAGAAAGGCGTCCCGCAAGGTGCGGATCATGGCTTGGGTGTGCGGATCATCGGGTTCGCCCACAATCACCACTTCATAGCCGGGATGGAAGGCAAAATCAAGCCCGTTTAGCCATTGGGCATAGGCAGATGGGGCACGGCGGATCGTCTCTGCGAAGGCGTGCGCTAACTGCTCAGCCTGATCTTCCCAAGCCGTATTACCGGTCAAGCGGCTAAGCCGGAGTAAATTGAGCACCATCACCCCATTACCAGAGGGCACGGCACCATCATACGCTTCTTTGGAGCGGGTAATGAGTTTTTCAGTATCATCTGCCGTAAAGAAAAAGCCACCACGTTGATCATCCCAAAACTGCTCAAAAAGAACCTGATTGAAATCGAGTGCCGCTTGTAAATAGCGGAGATCAAACGTGGTTTGGTGCAATTCAATCAAACCCCAGATCATAAACGCATAATCGTCCAGATGCGCCGTTAATCCGGCGTCACCTGCCCGGTAACGATGGTACAGCCGCCCGTTACCGGTTTGTAACGCCTTTAGGATAAAAGCGGTTGCCCGTTCGGCGGCAATCGTGTAGCGGGGTTCCGCAAAGACGCGACCGGCAGTTGCCAAGGCGGCGATCATTAGCCCATTCCAGTCGGTTAAAATTTTATCATCTTTGAAAGGGTGAATCCGGTTTTCGCGCACCGCAAATAATTTTTGCCGGATGGGTTCCCAGATTGCCGGATAATCGGCTTGTTGTTCATGAAGCGGACGATTCAGATGGAGAATATTCGCACCGGTGGCATGTCCAGAAGCTTCCTCCCGAAAGTTACCTGCCGCTTCCACTTGAAATGTCCGGATCACAAAGTCCGCTTCTGCGGGGGTGAGTATTTGGCGCAATTCGGTTTCCGTCCAGACATAAAACTTCCCTTCTTCCCCGTCACTGTCGGCATCTTCCGCCGAATAAAATCCACCTTGCGGATCGGTCATCTCCCGTTGAACGTACGTAAAAATCTCATCCACCACCTGCTGATAATATGGATCGCGGGTCACTTGGTAGGCTTCTGTGTATGCCAGCATCAGCATTGCCTGATCGTATAGCATTTTTTCAAAATGGGGCAAAAACCATCGTTCGTCAGTGGAATACCGGTGAAAACCGAATCCGACATGATCAAATATGCCACCGAGCCGCATCTGCCGTAATGTGGTTTCCACCATTTCCATGGCATGTTGCGGGGTTTCTTGGTGGCGGCTGTAACGTAATAGGAAGGTCAGGACGTGCGGTGAAGGAAATTTAGGGCGGTCACCAAACCCGCCATATTGGGGGTCAAACCGCTGTTCCAACTGTTGAAATGCGGTATCCAGTACCTGTGGGGTCAAGGAGTCACTGCTGGTAGCGTTCAGTTGTGCCTGTTGCAAGGCTTGCATAATGTTTTCAACGGTTTGATCGATTTTGTCCCGTTCATGTTCCCATACCTGCCGTAAGCGGGGAATGAGGTCCAGCAGACCAATTCGTTGGTAGCGGCTTTCTTTGGGGAAGTATGTGCCGGCAAAAAACGGTTTTTTATCGGGAGTCATCACAATGGTGAGGGGCCACCCCCCGTGTCCGGTCATCATTTGACAGACCGTCATATAAATGCCGTCAATATCCGGGCGCTCCTCTCGATCCACTTTGATGCAGACAAAGGTATCATTCAGCAGTTTAGCGACGGTCTCATCTTCAAACGATTCGTGTTCCATCACGTGACACCAATGGCACGTGGAATATCCAATCGAGAGAAAAATCGGTTTATCTTCTGCTTTTGCTTTGGCAAATGCCTCTTCGCCCCAGGGATACCAATCAACCGGATTATGAGCATGTTGTAATAAGTAAGGGCTTTTTTCATGAATTAATCGATTTTGATGCGGGTGGGTGGGCATGGTGGATGTTTCCTCGCTGGTTGAGCGGTTGCACTGGCTAAACAGTAGCAGCACACTTAGACACATGATCGTTTTGATCGGGGCTGTGGGAATGGAGTTCATTTGCATTAAAGAGTCACGCTTGTTTTGATTAATTTTGGGATCAAAATCGTGATCGCTTTTTGAAGTTCATCGAAACTATTGACAAAAACAATGTGCGGGCACTCTGCCAGCATCAGGGGGAGTTCATGGCGGATTTGGCGTCCGGCTTTAAGGTAGGCCAGCAGATGTTGGTACGCCATTTCGCCAATCTGTTGCTGGAGCGCTTTGTTTTTCACCAGTTGATCCAAATCCCCTAAACCGGGAGGGGCAAAGGTCTGTCCTCCATTAAACCAAACAATCGAATGGCGTCCGACTCTGGCGTCGTCCATAATCTCCATGACCGAGACGGCGGCAATCGTATCTGCCGTGATTTCATAGACCCGAAGTTGAGCAAGTTTTCGCGCCCGTTTTTCTTCTGGACCATCGATGCCCCACACATACTCACGACCATGTGTGGAGGGGTGTATTTGGGGGTCATAATAAGACCAGCCTTGGGCATCCAGCCACGCCGTAAGTGGATCGCGTCCCGGATTCCGAATGGGACCGGTTAAGCTTTGGATATTACACGCTCCCCCCGTAAACAGGAGCGGTATTTTTCCCTTCTGCATCATCTCGGAAGTAACCAACATGGACTTCGGCCGGTTTCTATCCATCCGTCTTTCTCCTTTAATATAAGCATCACGCCGCGGTCAATTCGTTTAGTTTCTGCCATACCGCATCCACATGACCTTTCACTTTAACCTTTGTCCAAGCTTCTCGCAAGATACCTGCCGGGTCGATTAGAAACGTACTGCGCACCACTCCCATATAGGTTCTGCCGTACATTTTCTTCTCTTGCCAGACACCGTATTCTGCCAGCACGGTTTTCTCTGGATCGCTGAGCAACGTCACTTTTAGATCATGTTTTTCGATAAACTTACCGTGACTTTGGATCGAATCTGGGCTGACTCCAATCACCACCGCGCCTTTGGCTTCAAAATCGGCAAGGCGATGGGTGAAATCTAAGGCTTCGGTTGTACAACCGCTGGTATTATCTTTGGGATAAAAATAGAGGACGACCCATTTCCCTTTTAGACTGGCAAGCGATACCATTTCACCATTTTGGTTCGGTAGGGAAAATGCCGGGGCAGGATGTCCGAGAGCCAATGAATTCGACATAACATCAATCTCCTTCGTTAGTTGAAAGCCGGTGAAGCAGGTTGACAACACCGTAGCCATGCTTTGGGATGTATATACGGCATTCAGGAGTGAAATTCAATAATAAAAAGGAAGGTGGGTTTGAGCCGAAATTAGATGATCCGTAGCCAGTAACCCTCTGCTACCCGGTTGGTACCGGGCAGACGGTAAGTACCCTTGCCCCGCACGTCAAAAAAGTCAGGTTCATACCCAAGATAGTCGCAGACAATCCATTTTGCCTGCTTTTCGGTAGCGGCCGGTACAATAAATATGCGTGGCTGACCTTGCTTATTCCGAAGAACGGTCAGATGATAATCCATGGGAAGACCCAGCTCAAGCTGTTGTGTATCAGACATTTGCGGATTATAAAGCCGGAGACCTGTTTCCGCTACCGAAAGCAGGTCTCTCTGGCAAGACAGGGGTGGGGTAGAAATTATCCTTCAGAAACCGGTGCGACTTTGTTCATTAACTCATTCAATTTGGCTTTTAGCTCCTCGGGGTCCACCTCTGAGCCAATTTCCTGTTGCAATTTTAGCAAGTCTTGTTGGACTTTCAACTGGGTTTGCGCTAACTGACCCGCCAGCTTGGATTGGATTTCTTGGGTTTTCATCTCCACCATTTGTTGGGCACTCCCTTGAAATAGGGATTTTAAGGCTTCCACAAACCGGTTCAGAAAAGTATAGAGCAAATCCGCAGAAAAACCGCCTAAAATGGCAAGTAAAGGACGCACAATTCCTTCCGCCAACAGATCATTTTGAATGGATTGTTCTTTGATCAAAATTGCCAAGAGCAACCCGCTAATCAACCCCAGAAAGAAACGAATCCAGTAGGAAGCCTGATGAGTGGGATCAAACGTTCCGCTGGTAATGTAGGAATTCGCCTTGTAAAGTGCGGAAAAGGAAGCACCCAGACCGGCAGCACCCAGAAAGAAAAAGAGATTCACAAGCAAATCGATACCACTCGACTCAAAAATATTCCCTCCATCTAAATTGACATAGGGCGTCAGCGATAAGCCAATAAACAGCCCCAACGAAATAATGGCAGCCAGCATCAGTTGCCGCACCAATCCGACGGGACCCAAAAACTTGATCAAGCTGGGGGTTTCTTGCTCAATATCCAGCAGCAGAATGGTTTGTGGCGTGGCCGGTTGAACCAATTTTGCTAACTGCTCATGAACCGCCACCAATTCACCAATTTCGACGTCCCGTTTGGCTTTGCCTTCTTCCTCACCCTCGTACCGTTCGATGGTCTTAATGGTACCCGGTGGAATGGTTTTCCCTTTGGCAAGAGCATATTCCGCCATTGCCCGGCACTCCCGATAAACTTGATCCCGTAATTTGAGATGGGCATACGGGTTGATATTACGTTGTTTGCTCATCATGAATGTTCTCCTCCGGTAAAATAAGATTGAAAATACGCAAATGGGGATATGTTAGCATATCCGAAGGGCTAATTTCAAGCGGATTTTCTGTGTATCGATTGAATAACGTGATGGATCCAGCGGAGAGACTCCCGCATCCACGCATAAATTTCCTGCACCCGCCGGATCATCAGGCGATACATCCGCACCCCTCCACGATACGCTTCAACGACAATTGAGCCTGAATAGCCACCCAACACTGCCAGCAGAGGGTTCGCAATGGAGGGTTCAATAATGGGAAGCATCGCATCCCCCGGGAGCGCAAACCCCAAGGCAATCCCAAATCCAACCCGAATCCCAAAAAGCCACCCCTGCGGGCGGTCTTCTTCCGGCTGATAGACCAAATTGAACACTTTTTGGCTCAGGGTCAGTACCGTGATGATCGTTGCCCCTAAGATTGCCCCGGAAGTATAGGCGGCAACACGCCACCATAGGTCATTTACCTGCGCGGCGGTGACGATCACCCCCACGAACACCAGCACGGATAACAAATGGAAGATCACCCACCGGCGCAATTCTGGGATTGCTCCCAAGAACGATGCCCAGCTATGCGAGCCCGATTGCATGAGGTGTACTAATTCTGGACGGCGGGGTGAGAGCGAGAGACTCAACTTCCAGTGGGCATCTGCTAAAGCGGTGGGGTTGATCTCAGCCAAAGGCGTTTCAGCGAGGCGTATCATCTCCAGTTCGACAGCGCAACCGCGCCCTATCTGGTAACTAATCATGGATTTGAGTTCCGCCTGTTTTTGCGATAATGAGGACGCTTTCATGGAAATACCTATGAGTTTATCGTGATTACCTGTGGCATATTTGGTTACCGTACCGTATATCCTCAAGCCGGGTTGTGGCTAACAGCAGGTTTTAGATTGTTCCGTAAGGTCACCGGGGATCGGGTAATCCCCATTGAAACAGGCGAGGCATGACCCGGTACTGGCGCCAGATAAGGTATGGCGCAGACCCTCAAGGGAGAGATAGTGCAAACTATCAGCCCCGATTTCCTGCTGAATTTCCGCCACAGAATGCTTGGCGGCGATCAAATGTTGGCGTTTAGGGGTATCGATGCCGTAAAAACAGGAGTACCGGACAGGAGGTGAACTGACCATCACGTGGACTTCCACTGCGCCGGCATCCCGTAAGGATTGGACAATGCGGCGGATAGTCGTACCGCGCACAATAGAATCATCCACCATAATGAGCCGTTTGCCCTTTACATTTTCGGTGATAGGCGCCAGTTTGGCATTGACACCCGCTTCGCGCATATTCTGCGCCGGTTTGATAAACGTCCGTCCCACATACGAATTTCGGAAGAATCCCCGCCCGAACGGAATCCCGGATTCATAGGAATAGCCGAGTGCCGCCGCCATACCGGACGAGGGAACATCAATCACCATATCCGCCATCACGCCATGCTCGCGGAATAACTGGCGTCCCATCTCCAGCCGGGCACTGTACACATTCAAACCGTTCAAGTTGCTATCGGTACGGGCAAAATAGATATATTCAAACGAACAAAACCGGCTCGACTCCGTAAACACCCGGATCGATTGGAGTCCCTCGCGGGAAAGGCTGATGATCTCCCCCGGTGCCACATCGCGAATCACCTCGCCCCCAACCATCTGGATCGCGGCACTCTCGGAGGCAAAACAGTAACTGTCACCAACAATACCGAGTGTCAAAGGACGGATGCCTAACGCATCCCGAAAAGCAATTAATTTATCATTTGTCAGGACCAGGACGGAATAGCCCCCCCGGATGATCTGCATCGTCTCTTGGATAGCCTCCTCCAGAGATTCTGTTGTCAGCCGGTTTTTGACCAACTGAGCAAGAATGACTTCGGAATCCGTAGTTGTCTGGAAGATCGCCCCCAGATTTTCCATTTCATCGCGTAATTCATGGGCATTGATGAGGTTACCGTTGTGTGCTAGCGCGATTTTACCTTCGCGGTAGTTTCGCACAATCGGTTGCACATTTTCCACAATATTTTTGCCGGTGGTGGAGTAGCGCACATGCCCAATTGCCGAGTCACCGCCCAAAAAGGCGAGCATCTCTTCATCAAAAACTTCTTGCACTAAACCTTGCTTTTTGTGGTATTTCATTTTGCCGTTTTCGGTCACGGCGATACCGGCACTCTCTTGCCCTCGGTGTTGCTGGGCAAACAGCCCATAATAGGTATGAACCGCGGCGTGGCGATCCGGGGAGTTGTAAATCCCGAATACACCGCATTCTTCATGGAGTTCATCAAAAGGCATAACACATCACTCTTATCTGTTATGGTGGTGAAGATGGTGAATCAACCGGACGAGCTCATCAAATTCAACGGGTTTTTGTAAATAGTGATTTGCCCCGAGGTTTAGCCCTTTTTCCGCGGTATTAACCGTTCCTTGTGCTGTCAAAATGACAAAGGGCAACGTTGGGGATAAGGCTCTAATTTGGCGTAGCACTTCCAGACCGTCCATTTCCGGCATGGCAAGGTCACACAGGACGACATCAACCGGCTGTTCACGGAGAATCGTCAACCCGTCATTACCGGAAGCCGCCGTAATCACATCAAACCCCTCGTTTTGGAGGATATCATGTACGATCAGGCGTTGGATTTCGCTATCTTCAATATAGAGCACGTGAATTGGATCGGGCATAATTGCTGAATTTCCAAGATGTTATTTAAGAGTTGGGTTAAATTAGCGTCAATCATAATAGGTTTTCAGGATAAAATCAACGGAAAAACCCGTCCCCAAAAATCTGTTTGAATTTTAGGAGGGGATTGGTTATGTTTGCCGCATTCACGCTCGCCATTGTAACATGGCTCAAAATAGACCGGCGGTGAGCGGATCAAATCAATCTATGATGGCGTAGGCAAAAGGATACAATAGTAGGAGACGGGTAATGATCACCTATCAAGATGCCGGAGTCGATGTGCATCGCGGTTATGAAGTGGTACAGCGGATTCAGCGGCATGTCAAATCAACATTTAGCCCGGCGGTATTAGCCGGTTTAGGCGGCTTTGGTGGACTTTTTGAACTGGATACGGCAGGCTACCAACAGCCGGTGCTGGTTTCCGGCACGGATGGCGTGGGGACAAAGCTCAAGTTGGCATTTGCCCTGGATATACACCACACTGTCGGTATTGATCTGGTGGCAATGTGTGCCAATGATCTGCTCTGCACCGGTGCCAAACCGCTTTTTTTTCTGGATTACGTGGCTACAGGGCAACTGCGCCCGGAAACCATCGAACAGGTCGTTGCCGGTATTGCCACGGGATGCCGGCAAGTGGGTTGCGCCCTAATCGGGGGCGAAACGGCGGAAATGCCTGACTTTTACAGTGATGGGGAGTATGATTTGGCGGGATTCGCCGTGGGTCTCGTCGATAAACCCCACATCATTGATGGTAGTCGGATTCAAGCAGGGGATGTGCTGATCGGTTTACCCTCCAGCGGAGTCCATTCTAACGGATTTTCACTAGTGCGCAAGGTATTTGACATCCAACAATTAGAGGTGCCATTCGGTAACCGGACGTTGGGCGAGGTTCTTCTGGAACCGACACGCATTTATGTTCCGACAGTGCTGCCCTTGCTGTCCACGTTCCCAATTCATGGTATCGCCCACATTACGGGGGGCGGCTTTATCGAGAATATTCCGCGGGTCGTACCGGAAACGTTTTCGATTGAAATCTGGCGAGAAAGTTGGGAGATATTGCCCATTTTTGAGGAATTACAACAGCGCACCCAACTGGAGGAGTACCAAATGTTTAACACCTTTAACATGGGTATCGGGCTGGTGCTAATCGTACCGGCAAATCAAGCGGATGCGGTTTTGCACCATATCCATAATTCAGGGGAAAAAGCGTATCAAATGGGACAAATTATTGACAAACAAGAGGATCGATTATGCTTCGTATCGGTGTTTTAGTCTCCGGCGGTGGGACCAATCTACAAGCCATTATGGACCGGATCGAATCGGGTTATATTCCGAATTCGCGGATTACGGTGGTAATTTCAAGTAATCCCAAAGCGTATGCGCTCACCCGGGCGCGCCGGGCTGAAATTTCGACGGTCGTCATTAGTAAAAAAGAGTATCCCCGGCGGTTCGAACGGAACCGGGCATTAGTTGAAACATTGCGGAATTATGAAGTCGATTTAGTGCTATTAGCCGGATTTATGATGATTTTAAGCGAAGAGTTTATTCAGGCATACGAAAATCGGATTATGAACGTACACCCGTCATTAATTCCGGCATTTTGTGGGAAAGGATTTTACGGGGATAAAGTCCATCAGGCGGTACTGGACTACGGGGTAAAATTAACCGGCGCCACCGTGCATTTTGTCACGCAGGAGGTGGACGCCGGTCCAATCATTTTACAAAAAGCTGTGCCAGTGAAGAATGATGATACCGTAGAGACATTAAAACAACGGGTATTAGAAGAAGCCGAGTGGGTCATCTACCCGGAAGCCGTCAAGCTGTATGCGGAACACCGGCTCAAAATTGAAAACCGGCGGGTGCTTCTCCGGGAGTAACACCGGTTATGTTTTCAGCAGATAGACCCGCATTGGGTATTTTCTAACACAGAATTTACCCGTTCCTAACATTTCCGCGTTTAATTCCCGAAAATTTGCTGTTCTTCATCAATAATACACTGCCGAATGGTGTCACTTTCATCACACGTTTTCAACCGTTCGATAAACGCATCCGAGCGTGCCATGTGGCTAATGCGAGCAAGTGCGCGGAGGTGAAGGGCATCAGTCCGAAGACACATCAGAAAAAAGATGTGCGTCAATGACCCATCGGGAGCACCATATTCAATGCCTGCCGGGCTAACACCTACGGCAATAAACGGTTGGCGGAGAACACGAGCCATCCGGAAGCGGGGGTGCGGCAACGCAACGCCGGAAGGCAATGCGGTGGAAAACGTTTCTTCCCGCTCCATAATAGCATCAACCAAAATGGGTGCATTGGTGACAAATTGGTGTTCCACCCCCACATTGACCAATTGGGAGACCACATCTTGGGCATCACCCGGTTCCAGCGGCAACACAATGCCATTATCGGGAATTAAACTCGCAACGGTGCAGTCCGCCGAGGCTTCGTGCGTCTCAATCAAGCCCACTTCATGGGCAAACCCTTCTACCAAACCTTGTTCTAGCCATTTTTCCAGAAAAGAGCGTTTGAATCGCCAACGACCACCTAACTTCATAGCTGGTAAACGTCCGGAAGCCGCCAGTTGGGTCACGGTTCGGGCGTTTAACTTCAAATAATCGGCAACCTCGCGGCTGGTCATAATTTCATCGTGGGGCATCAATCCATCCTCGTTCGGTATGAGTGAACAAAAAATAAGGGATTCGTAAACGGGTTTCGACAATATGCAAAATCTAGGATGAGTGTCAAGCCCAAAATCGTAACAATTACGCATTTTTTAGCATTTCAAAGGAGGATATATGTCAAAAGCGCATATTTTAGCTGTCGATGACGATCCGGATATCTTGGAGCTAATCGAATACAATTTAGGAAAAGAGGGGTACCGAGTGACAGGCGTTTCGAGCGGCGAAGATGCCTTCATATTTTTGAACACCGAATCCCCAGACCTTATTATTCTGGATTTAATGCTGCCGGGAATGCAAGGAATGGATGTATGCCGGAAGGTGCGCTCAAACCCCCACCTGAACGCCGTAAAAATCATCATGTTGACTGCTAAAGGGGAGGAATCCGATATTATTACCGGCTTAGATACCGGCGCCGATGACTACATGACAAAACCGTTTAGCCCGAATGTCCTGTTAGCTCGGGTTAAGGCGATTTTGCGACGGCGCGATACCGAACCGGTTTCTGAAACCGAGCGGATCGCCCGCCATGGGGTTACATTGGACCCCAAACGGCACGATGTATGGCTCCACGATAATAAAATTGACCTTACCTTTACTGAATATAATGTGTTGCACTTTTTGATGCGGCATCCGGGCTGGGTGTTCACACGATACCAAATTGTGGATGCGGTGCGCGGGGATAATTATCAGGTGACAGACCGCGCCGTGGATGTACAGATTGCGGGTCTGCGCAAAAAACTGGGGGATTATGGACACCTCATTGAAACCGTGCGGGGAGTAGGTTATCGCTTTAAGGAATAACATGCCGGAGCCATTCGTAAATGCGAAACCCCCCACCATATGCGGATTTGGGGGCTACCGGTAGGTTGCTTCAAGTGCGTCGACTTGAATTGCAAGTTGTCAAGACCCCAGTTATCTTTTTATCGCCCATCACCATCCCCAAAAATTTTGCCAGCGCCTCCAAACCGTGTGGGAAACCGGCGCGCTTATCTGGATTCGGTAGGATACCCCCGTAGAGACGTTGCACTGCAACGTCTCTACGGATATCGCCCATCACCATCCTAAAAAATCTTGCCAGCGCCTCCAAACCGTGTGGAAAACCGGCACGCTTATCTGGATTCGGTAGGATACCCCCGTAGAGACGTTGCAGTGCAACGTCTCTACAGATA
>RFFQ01000152.1 GCA_003697105.1 Gemmatimonadota bacterium
GAAAATCCGCCGATGTTTACCGAACCGGTTGCCGGTATGCCACCCAGTATCGGCGATAAATAGGAGTAACTTCCCATGATTAAAACGGTATTACAGTCGATTGATGGCATTGGGGCGTACCCAGCGTTCTCACTGGCGCTCTTTTTTGTGGTCTTCAGTGCGATTGTATTGAAAGTCATTTTTATGAATAAGAACGATGTTAAAGAAATCAGTGAATTACCACTGAACGATGATTAATATTCATAATGAAGGAGCCAAACCGATGGCACATCATCCGGTTGATGAATTATTCGATCATGATTATGATGGAATTCAGGAGTTTGATAATGACTTGCCACCTTGGTGGTTAAATCTGTTTTACCTGACGATCATTTGGTCTGTCTTGTATTTGCTGTATTACCATGTGACAGGGATTGGTCTGTTGCAAGCGGAAAAATACAATAAAGAAGTGGACCCGCAATGGACTCGCCGTGCCGACCCCAATTACCAACCCCCCTTTTGGGCAGCGTATTCTTTTCATTCACCCTATGAAGGATCGCGCAAAGATGTTACGCCGCGCATGATGGCGGAAAATCCGGGGTTGTTTGGTGAAGCGGCTCTGATTGAAGAAGAAACGATTGAATACGAACCCCTCTTTGATGCCGCCAACCTTGCCGCCGGACGGGAGTTGTTTGAACGGAATTGCGGGGCAACCTGTCACGCGAATGACGGGGGCGGAAACATCGGACCCAATTTAACCGATAATTTTTGGATCCACAGCGAAGGCGATATCAATGGGATTATCCGCACAATTGAACGTGGTGTCCCCGCTAAAGGGATGATCGCCTGGAAGCGCATTCTCAAGCCCGAAGAAATTCACCAAATTGGGAGCTACGTTTTAACACTACGCGGTACGACCCCTGCCAATCCCAAACCCCCGCAAGGAGAGGAGTACCCGCTCCCGCCAAGCCTTCGTGAAGATACCGGTACCGGCGACGAAGTGCCTACCGAAGAGAATACGACGCCTGCGGAAGCCGAGGAATCCAACCAATCATGAACGAAAATGTTTCAAGCGAATCTCCCGTGGTAGAAGAATCCTATCGCGACCGGATCAGTACTGTTGATGAACAAGGCAAACGGGTGTGGATTTACCCGAAAAAGCCCAAAGGGACGTTTTATAATGCGCGGACGATCTTCAGTATTTTCCAATTAGGGATTTTGTTCGCGTTGCCGTTTATCAAGGTCGATGGGCATCCCTTTATGCAGTTTGATATTCTAGGGCGGAAGTTCATCTTGTTTGGGCAAGCATTTTGGCCCCAAGATTTCCACTTGTTTGCCCTTGCCATTATCACATTTTTTGTCGGGATCATTCTGTTTACGGCAGTGTATGGGCGGGTTTTTTGTGGATGGGGCTGCCCGCAAACGCTCTTTATGGAGATGCTCTTCCGTAAAATTGAATATTGGATCGAAGGTGATGCCCATCGCCAACGAGCGCTCGCTCGGGCACCATGGACGGGGGAGAAAATCTTCAAACGATCCATGAAATATGCGATCTTTCTAGGGTTATCGTTCTTGATTGGAAACCTTTTTCTAGCGTACATCATCGGGGTTGACCGGCTATTTGAGATTGTCACTCAGCCACCGGCGGCAAATCCGGGTGGCTTCACCTTTGTGCTGATTGTCACGGGGATTACTTTTTTTATCTATGCTTATTTTCGGGAGCAACTCTGCCTGATTGTTTGCCCCTATGGGCGGTTGCAATCCGTTTTGCTGGATAAAGAATCGATTGTCGTCGCGTACGATTTTAAGCGGGGTGAGCCGCGAGGTAAGCGCAAAAAAAACCAACCTGATGATCATCTGGGGGATTGTATTGATTGCAAATTATGCGTCCAAGTTTGCCCGACAGGGATCGATATCCGCAACGGTACTCAATTAGAATGTATCAACTGTACGGCATGTATTGATGCGTGTAATTCCATCATGACCAAGGTCAATAAGCCTAAAGGCTTGATCCGGTACGCCTCGTATAATGCGATAGAAGAGTCGCGTAAATCGCACATCACGGGGCGGGGTGTGGCGTACACAGTCGTGTTGGTGGGATTAGCCGTCTTACTCACGTTTTTACTCACGACGCGCACCGATGTGGAAACCACGGTATTACGGACGCCCGGTGTACTCTACCAACGGGTAGAAGCGGAAGATGCACTTCGTAATCTGTATTCGGTGAAAGTGGTGAATAAAACGTTTGATGAAATACCCGTCTCTTTCAAATTGGAATCGCATTCCGGGCGGGTTGAACTTATCGGTGTCGATCATCTGGATGTGGAATCGCAGGAAGTGGCGGAAGGTGCCCTATTTATTTATATCCCCGAAAATGATGTACAGGGACCGAGCATGAAGATCAAAGTTGGGGTCTATAATGATGAAACGGGCGAGCTTTTACAAACGGTCAAAACGGCATTTTTAGGACCTGCAATGTAGGGAAATATCATGAATATCAAAAAATGGTTAGGGCACTGGGGATTCCGGATGGCGGTACTTTATACCAGTTTTGTGCTCTTTCTGGCCGGTTTTGCCATTTTTTCCATGTTTTTCCCCTTCGATCTGGTCGCTAAGGATTATTATGAGCAAGACCTGAAATATCAGCAACAAATTGATCGCATCCAACGGACGCGAGCGCTTCCCGGTGGCTTGAAATGTACTTACAACCCGGAGCGCGATGTGATTCTGATTACGTATCCCGCCTATCTGGATCAAGAGCAAATCCGGGGGGAAATTACGCTTTTTCGTCCGGCAAATGCCGCCTATGACCGGACGATTCCGGTTGACGTGAATTCTGAAGGGACACAACGTATTGATACAACCCACCTGCCCAAAGGACTGTGGCGGGTGAAAATCCTCTGGCAAGCCGGTGAGGATGAATATTACAATGAAGAAGTGGTTGTGTTACAATAACAGGAAACTCTTTCAACCATCTGCTGAACAAACCGCGCGGAGACTCTCTTCGGGCGGTTTTTCATAAGATACTTTTTCTCCGTAAAACAGTTCAGGGTTGCCAATGAAATCTATTCACGTTCTGTTTTCCATCCTGACCGGAATGATTCTGTTGACCACCGCCGCTGTTTTTCCCCAGCCGAACCTACCTTTTTCGGATGGCGCTACCACTCCTTACATATACGATGCCGAAACCGGTAACGGAACACACCTGCCACTGGTTCGAGAGGGACTGGACCCGCGCCCACGCTCCGTTGAGACTCTGGTGATTATCATGGTTGAATTTCGGGATGAGTCCTTCGATGCCGGGCATACGCCGGATTATTTTCGCCAACTATTTTTCGGGCGAAATAGTGGTGATAAGAGCGTTCACCGCTTTTATTTTGAAAACTCGTATGGACGTACCCGTCTGGATGGCGCAGTGTACGGTCCTTTTTATCTGGACGTGCCAATGGCAACCTACGGCGCCAATGATAATCTGACTTACCGCCTGATTGGAGACGCCCTGCGGGCGGCAGACCCTACCGTTGATTTTGAAGCTTACGGTAATGGTCAGGGCAATATTGCTCATCCAATTGTGATTCATGCCGGCATCGGGCAAGAAGAAGACCCCGAAAACACCGATTTGCTCTGGTCGTTGCGGTGGGGCAACGATCTGAATCAAGGTACGTATGATGGTCAGGATGCCGATTGGGGTATTATCCTTGCCGAATCCTCACCCGTTGGAGTCGCGGCACATGAGTTAGGGCATGATTTTGGGTTGATCGATCTGTATGATTTTGATACGGGGGATGATACCCGGTGGGATTACAACAACTATCCGGTGGTATCGTGGTGTATTATGGCAAGTGGCTCGTGGGCAAAACACCGGCAGCCCGGTGATACCCCCACCCATTTTTGTGGCTATAACAAAATGAAGTTGGGCTGGCTGAATCCGGTGGTTGTCGCCGGTGGGCAGGAGGTGAACATCAATGCCCAGGAAGTCACTTATCACAATGCCCTGTTCAAAATTCCGTTAGCGGTTTATGATCTGCCGGTTGGGGAAGGTACCATCCGCGCGGAAGAGTACTTTTTGCTGGAAAACCGGTATCCTCAAGCGGCGGGTATCCAATTTGATCGCTACGGGGTGGATGGGCAACCACTGGATACGGGTATCATTATCACCCATGTGGATGAACGGCAGATTCACCCCCAACGGCAGGAACTCTGGAACAGCAGTGAATCTCCAACTCACCCTTCTTTGCCCCATTATGCCCTCTGGATTGAAGACCCCGGTATGGAAGCGATACAGGATCATCGCGTCAATTCCCAACGGAAACTGGATGCGGCGTATGCCCTTGAAGATGGTCAATTTTTTGTGGATGACGTTTTACCAGCAAACGGTAATTTACTTTTCCCCAACACCCGTACCAATGACGGCGACCCCACCGGAGTTTCGATCCGAATTTTAACACCTTCTGCGGAAACAATGGCAGTACGCTTTTTCGGCGGAGATGATCTGCCGCCAGAGCTTACGGTAGCCCTCCTTCCCAACGCCGCATTTCCAGATCAGATCAGTATCGGAATGGTTGCCAATGAACCGCTTAATCCATTGCCGCTCTTTTCGGCACACGTGCGTGTTAATGATGGGGACGTGGTTCCACTGCGTTTAATTGATGACCAACGGGCGTTCGGACATGTTCAGGTTATGGATGGAATGAGTTATTTGCAGGTTTCGGCGTATGATCTCGCCCGAAATAAAACCACCATTGAGCGGGTGCTGGCTTCCTTTCGGGTTACCCCACATCAGGCGCAGGTACTCTATTCCCCAGACCAACAGCTCCACATTGACTTGCCGCCAGATGCTATCTTGAACCCTCAACGCTGGATTGTCACCTCTCTTCCGGAACCGGGTCCACCGTATAATATGGATTCATGGGTGTTACAAAGTGAGGTTTATCAGGTGATTACAACCGACCCCGTTCTGAAAAAACCGGTACAACTCCGCTTTACGGCGGCGTTGCAACCGGATCATGCTACCATTCTCTACCACACGGCGGGTGGCTGGCAACCGCTGGTCACGTGGGGCGATGGTAATCAGTTTACCGCAGAAATCACTGGATGGGGAAGTGGTCTGTTCGCCCTTGGTGTCTCCTCCGGCAACCATTCCGATGCACCGGCGGCAGTGCGGATGTATCCCAGCGTTCCCAATCCGTTTAATGCTCGCACGGCAATCCGATATACCTTGCCGCGTTCCTTACAAGTCGATTTTCGGATTTATAACCTGAGGGGGCAAGTGGTGCGAACGCTCGTCACAGGGATTCAACCCGCCGGAGACCACACGTTGGTATGGGATGGGCGGGATGATCGCGATCTGGCTGTGGAAAGTGGTGTGTATTATGCCAGATTGCGCGTGGTAAATCGATCAGACTACGGGATACCATTAGTATTAATGAAATAACATAGGATGGTGTGGGTGATGAAATCTATCGGATGGATGGTGTTGGTTTGCTTCTGTTGCACGCTCTCTATGGCACAATCATACCGTAAAGTTCCGGTTGAACCCGGTGACCGATGTGTGATTACCGGTAGCCCATTGACCGTTTATGATTCTGTTCTGATTTACAACGGGCAGCGGGTTCCTTTACGGGCAGAGGTCGTCAGCCAATTTCTGAATCAGCCGGATAAGTACTTGGAAAAATTGGAGATGCCACCTCAGCGGGCCGCTCACCGGTCTGTGGCAGAATTTTCATTGATCTGGCTTTTGTTCTGGATATGGGTTGGCAGCGCGCTTGCCATTGGTATGATTTGTGCGGCGGTTGCTTCCCAAAAGGGACATCCACCGTGGCTTTGGTTTTGTTTGGGGGTGGTGGGACATGTGGGGTCTCTCTGGTGGATTATCTGGATTCATCCCCACAAGAGGCGAGCTGTTCCGCCGGAATTTGACCAACCTCCGACACTGGCTGAGATTGTTGAGTGTGTTAAATGTGGTCTTAAAGGGGAGGCGCTTCCCCAGAAATGTGCGGAATGTGGCGCTTCTTGGCGGGCTAAAATTACCGGTAATGATCCTACGTCGTAGGCGATGGGCTTCTTTTCACGAGGTTTATAATGAAAATTTACATAATTTATTGGTTATCTTTAACCCTGACACTGAGTCTGACTTCTATTGCGTATGCGGACCCGCCGGATTGGGCAGGCCAGTTCAACGTTTCGGATTACGAATTTAACGCCAGTATGACGGGTATCTTGCTTATCAATGGGGAAGTTGCCCGGGATTCGCTGAACCAGATCGCGGCGTTTGTTGAAGATGAGGTGCGCGGTGTGGCAACCCCGATTGCTATTGGCGATCAATGGCTCTTTTTTTTAACCGTCTATAGCAATGCGGCAGTAGGGGAGATGATCACTTTTCGGGCATATATCGCCGGGCAAGATACCGTTTTACCGGTAGCAGAAACGATAGAATTCCAGTTGAATGCCATTATCGGGCAACCCAATGCCCCCTTTGAATGGAATGTAACCCGCCTGATTTACGATCTCAACCAGAATCAACAGGTGGATGTGGGAGACATCCAATGGCTTTGCCAATTTTATCTCGGATCACAGCTAGGTGACCCGAA
The DNA here is from genome assembly GCA_003697105.1 of Gemmatimonadota bacterium. GTDB lineage: Bacteria > 4572-55 > 4572-55 > J002 > J002 > J002. Next base: position 6,570 of record RFFQ01000152.1, read on the forward strand.
TTATTTTAGCCAATTCGATTATGACCAAAATCATGCAATTGATGAAACGGATTTGGTGTACTTGATGACGATCTGGTGTGGAGGGCAACCCTGATGAGCTGTTTTTTCGTTGTTTTGGTGATGTTAATGGCGATAGTCCCGGCGGGATATGCTGATCCTCCGGATTGGGATTTGGACCCAGCGGCATTCCAGTACACTTGCAACATCACCGGTATATTATATGTGAATAATGAGCCGGCTTTCGACCCCTTTAATGAACTCGCCGCTTTCGTGGATGGTGAGATTCGAGGTGTAGCGTCACCGGTACAAGTGGGGAATATGTGGCTTTTCTTTCTGACCGTTTATTCCAACGAGGTGGTGGGTGAGATGATTCATTTTCAA
>RFFQ01000153.1 GCA_003697105.1 Gemmatimonadota bacterium
AGCGGGTCAACTTCAATTTCCGGTGTTCCGCCGCTTTCCCCTCCGATGCCGTCCAGTGGGACATTGAAGATGGGGTCTTGATTCGAGAAATTGATGATTTGCAAGTTGTCGCTGATTTCACCTGCCCGATCCGGACTAAAATGCACCTGAAAGTCATAAACTTCGGTTTCGGCGATTTCCAAGATGCCGCTAACCTCTAAAATGGCACTTGGATTCCCCCATTCCAAAACCCCCAACCCGCTTACTTCAATGGTAAAAGCCGGATCGAACGTGACTAAACTGGTGATATAGAGGTCGTCATCACCGGTATTCGCAATGCTCACCGTTTGGCTTGCCATTTCGCCAATTTCGACCTCGCCATATGTGATACTCAATGGAGAAACAGACATTTCCCCCACGTCATCATCTGTAAGGTTTGGTGCGCCCGGCGTGCCGTCTTCTGTTTCGGCTAGCCAGGCATACGGTTGGCTGTTATCCAATACTGGCGCAATTAACTCCAGAGACCGGTTTCGATCATCTCCATCGGCATCGTCGGGCCACGGTCGATCATCTAAATACGGAACCAGATCAACCAAATTGTCATCTGGGTCGAACAGGCGTACCTGATCACCATCATTACCTAAATCAAACCCATAACTGCCGATGACGTTATCCACATCGTCATAATAGGCTTGAAAGGCACTCAAATTTCGGGCGAGTACGACATATTGACCCGCCGGTAACGAGTATGGGGGCAGAGTGAATTCTTCGTCCCCGCCATTCCGAAAAATCCACCCGCCCAAATTCAACGAGGTTGGTCCCGCGTTATACAGCTCGATAAATTCAGTTTCATCACTTAAATATGGGTTGTACTGAATCTCATTGATGACGACTTGCGCTTGCGCCAAACTCGCCCCGATCAAGAGCCAGAAGAGAATTAATCGTGATAACATGACTGCTCCTTTTTTATTTGTGGGGTGACACTACGTTCTATTCGGAAATATTTCCTTATTTGAGCAATACCATTGGTCGCGTTTCGGTAAACTCTCCGGCATCAAGGTGATAGAGATATACTCCTGATGGAACGGGTGTTCCGGCACTGTTCGTCCCGTTCCATTCCACCGCATAGTGATCTGCCGCTTGCGGCTGATCGACTAAAACCCGGATCAACTGCCCCTTGAGGCTGTAAATCGATAGTGTGGCGTGAGTTTCCACCGGTAACGTGTAGCGGATAGTCGTTTTGGGGTTAAACGGATTGGGGTAATTTTGGAGTAATGTGTAATGTTGAGGCGTCGTTTCCACTGCCGGCAGTTCAACCCCTTTGGGATCGGCAAGTTTGATGTTGTCTATCTCCACGAGCGCGGTTCCAGACTGCTTCACGTAAAATTCCAACGTGGCAATCACGCCGCCGCCGGTAACGGCGCCGCCCGCGCCGTAACTGAATGCCGCATAGCGGGTTTGTCCTGCCTCAATGGTCGCCTCAATATCTGCCACATACCGTCCAGATTTCCCCAGAAAGCCGCGTTGCTCAATCTGCCGGAGTTCCAGTTGTTCCGGGGCGTAGCGCACATCAAACTGGTACGCGCCCAGACCTTCCGCATAGCTCACATTATCAACCTGTACATCAATTGCCAGTACCTCTCCGGCAGAGACCGACCGGTTATAATTTGCCAAACTGACTTGAATCTCATGAACGCCGGTGGGCGTACCGGTGGAGGGTATTTCTTCCGGGAAGGGGCTGGTTTCACCCCAGTGAGATGCAATGATCTGTAAATCCAGCACATCGATACAGCCATTTTCATCAAAATCATATGCCGGAACGTACCCGACCTCACCGGAACAGGTATTCCAGCGATCCGCAACCAACTGAATATCGAGCGCGTCCACTTCACCGTCATTATCGGGATCGAACGGATAGGGTTGCTCCACAATCGAGACGCTACCGTTGGCAATCCGCGTGGGGATACTCACCCCGTGAATATTACCCACCTGCACATTATCAAAGGTGATGTTTGCCGTGCCCATTCCTAAACTTGTCCAGTAGATGACACCCAAAATGCCGGCGCCGCTGGGTCCGGCATTATCGCCGTAGCTGTATGCGCCAAAGTCCAATCGACCGGCGGTATTATCCACAACCGGTCCCAGTGGGGAGACGGTACGTCCGGTACTGCCTAGAAAATCACCCAATTCGACCGAATCGACCTGCACGAGTGCCGCATTAAAGGTTACATCCAGATCGAAGGCACCTAAATTGTTGACATCATCAATCACAATATGGGTCACAAAGGGCATCCCCTCCGATGTTTGTTGCCAACTGGGATCGACTCGAACGACGGTATTCGTGGGTTGTCCCACATTAAACCGGTAGGTATTGTTGGGCGCACCGCCCGGATCGGTGGCGCGTTCTCCATCACCGGCAATTGCGGCGACATAGTAATCAACGGTGGTGCCCAAAGCTTGTCCCGGAATATCTGCCGTGTACGTTACCGGGTCGGAGCCACCGCCACCGCCACCGCCGCCTCCTTGTGGCGTGGCGTAAATTCGCATTCCATCCACGTGGCAACCGCTGGTGTTGCACGAGCCATTACTGAACGTACTTATCATGTCAAATGTTTCGCCGTTGTAGCTTAAACTGGCGGTATAGGGGGGTTGGGGGGTTGGGTCATCATCGTCCACTTCCAGCCAGATGTTGCCATACAGTTGGCTACTCGTCAGGGTGTACGTATGTCCGGCGTTGTCTTCAATGGTGATAATCGCTCCCGGAACGACATTCGACCCGTTGAGGTCGTCATAAATTGTGCCACCAAAGGCAAACTCATCTTCACCGGGACCGCCGTCATAATGGCATGCTCCGCAGTCCTCACCGGGGCGGTGCGATTCATCCTCATCATCGTCCCGCAAGCCCCAATCAAAGCGGGTTTCATGTACCGGTGGGATGAATGACACGGCGGGGACTTCGGTCATGGCAACTTCGGTAAAATTAACACCGCCATCTATGCTATAAAAGAGGGAGACGGACTCGACCCCGCTCTCATCTAAGACGGTCGTTTGAACCTCATAAGGACCGTTTTCGTCTTCGGTATCTGGCAATTGAGTGGTGTTGCTGATCAAGGGTCCACCGGTTGCCCCGGGGAAGGATGCCGGGTCTCCTGGATTTGTCACCTCTGCCGGATTGCCCGGATCGGGGTCACCAATTGACCACGTGCCGGTGGAATCTTGCAATTCCACACCGTTGGAGTAGCCATCATTGTCAGAATCAATGGCGGCGAGTACCGCATCCCAAAGATGGTTGTTCGCGGCAAAATCATCGGCAAAGGGGGTATGGGTGCCCCCTTGTTGGGTCGCGTGGCAGGAGAGGCACATATCAACTGCGCCATTGGGGATTTGATTTTCATAGCCGGGCAGTGCCCAGACCACTAGAGGGGCGCAAATAAAAAGAATACCGAGTAAAATCAACTGCTTATACATGATATATCCTCCAAAAATACAGGTGAGAGAAACCGGTAGTTTCCGGTTCAATCGGTTTCCGTTTCATCATCGCTGATGAGACCGTACTTTTTTAATTTGTAGTGCAAATGACTGCGGCTAACCCCCAGCAACCGCGCGGCTTGCGCCTGTACGTCTTTTGATGTTGCTAATGCTTTAGCAATAATCTGTTTTTCGATGTCTTCGATGAGTTCGGGTAAGGTTTCGCCGTTTTCCAAGCGGCGCAAATAATTCTCACTATCGGTTGGTTCGCTATTCATCTTTTCGAAGGTTTCGGGCAAGGCGGTGGGGGTAATGGTTTCGGTGGGGGAGAGTACGACGGCGCGTTCGATCACATTTTGCAATTCCCGAATATTGCCGGGCCAGGAATAGTGTGTGAGCAGGCGGTAGGTTTCGGCACTGAGGACGGTCTGTTTGTTTAGTTGGCGGTTGTACTGTTCCAAAAAGTGTTGTGCCAATAAAGGGATGTCATCTTTACGTTCTGCCAAAGGGGGTAGATGGATCTGCACCACGCTCAGGCGGTAGTACAAATCTTGCCGGAATTTGCCGGTGTCCATCAGCTGTTGTAGATTTTGATTGGTGGCGGCAATGATCCGCACGTCCACTTTGATGGGTGAGATGCCGCCAACCCGCTCAAATTCCTGCTCCTGCAATGCCCGTAGAATTTTAGCTTGTAAGCTGAGTTGCATATCGCCGATCTCATCTAAAAAGAGGGTGCCCCCGTTGGCGAGTTCAAATTTTCCCTTTTTTTGCTGGTGGGCGCCGGTGAAAGCTCCTTTTTCATAGCCGAACAACTCGCTTTCCAGTAGATCGTGGGGGATGGCGGCACAGTTGATCTTAACAAAGGGCTGGTGAGCCCGGTCGCTGAGTCCGTGAATCGCTTTGGCAATCAGTTCTTTGCCGGTGCCGCTTTCTCCTAAAATCAGAACCGTTGTGGGCGTAGGCGCCACCTGCCGGACGATTTCAAAAATATGTTGCATCTTGCTGTTCCGGCTGATGATATTCCGAAATTCATATTGTTGCCGGACTTCCTCCCGTAATTGGCGGTTTTCCCGCCGCAGGTCATAGACCTCCAGCGCTTTGGCGACGGTAGATTTGATCTGGTTGACTTCAAATGGTTTGGTGATATAGTCAAACGCACCCTGGCGCATTGCCTCAACGGCACTTTCAATCGAACCATGCGCCGTAATGAGTACAACCGGAACATCTGGGGCGATCTGCTTGATTTCGCTCATTAACTGCATCCCATCCATGTTGGACATGCGAATATCACTGATGACCAGATGGCATTCGATTAATTTGAAGGTTTCCAAAGCAGTCAACCCATCTGTGGCGGTGCGGATGGTGTGCCCTTCTTCCTCTAGCATCATCCGCAAGACGGTCAGCATATTTTTTTTGTTATCGACAATCAGGATATGCGCCATATCCAACTCCGGGAATCCGTTGGAGTTCCAAAATCTGAAGGGTGAGTAACTTCGGTTTAGAGTCCTGGGGTCAAGACACCTTGTGACCCCGACGTCTGTCAAAAAATTTGAAATCGATTCCAGTTTGCGTCAAAGAATTTGTACGCGGTGAGCTTAGTCCGAATGGGTGGAAACGGTGTCCGACACGGGTGAATCCTCGATATTACCATCCTCCGTTATATCACGGATAGGCAGTACTATTGTAAAAACCGTGCCATTTCCGAGTTCGCTATCCACCAGAATTCGCCCGCCGTGCTCTGAGATGATGTTGGCGGCAATGGCTAACCCCAGCCCGGTGCCTTCATCTTTCGTGGTAAAAAAGGGTTCAAACAGCATGGAAAGGTTTTTACGCGGGATGCCCAGACCGGTATCAATAAACGCAATTTCGATGCGATGTGTGATATGGCGGGTTTTTAGGGTCAACTGGCCGCCATGGGGCATGGCTTGTATCGCGTTCAGAAAGAGATTTAAAAAGACCTGATGTAATGCGTTGCGGTCAACGGCGGTCAAGGGTAAATGGGGGTCGTATGTTTCGATGACGTTCACATGTGGCGGCAGAGTTTCCTGAGCTAAATTGACCACTTGATGGAGTATCTCGTTGATGTCTCGCTGTTCCAATTGCAGTTTTACTGGGCGGGAATATCGCAAGAAGTCGTTAATAAATTCGTTTAAACGGCTGGCTTCCTCCTGAATCGCCGCCGTGAGTACCCGGCAACGGAGGTTTTCAAGTTCCATGCTTTGGATAAGATCGGTTGAGCTTTTGATGATACTCAGTGGGTTACGGATTTCATGGGCAATCCCCGCCGAAAGCCGCCCAATCGCTGCCATCTTCTCTTGCCGGGAGATTTCCGTCCGTGCCCGTTGTAACTCTGTATTTTGGGCTTCCAATGAGGCTATCATTTTCGCCGTCTGGATTTTTTCCCGGCGGTACTCCCGTCCCATAAAATAGACCACCAAGCCGATCACAAAAAAGAGGATTATCTTTGAGACCGTCTCAAAAATCTCATGATCGAAGACGGTCAATTCGTGGGCTTGCGGCGAAAAAATCAAGGTACTGCCAAATCCAATTGATGCCAACGTGCAGACCAGAATAACCCCCTTGAGATGCTGTTCTGCCGCGATGATGATGATCGGAATGGTATAGAGCGGAAAAAACGCGCTTTCGTAAGCTCCGGTGGTGTAAACAAGCGTGGTCGTGAGGATGATGTTGGTCAGAGAGTCAATCAGATGTTTTTCTTTTAGATGCTGGCTGGCAAGATATTGTAGCAAGATTGCCCCGAAAAATGCGCCGTAAACGTAAAGACGGGCATTGCCCGCATCGCCAAATAGCAGAAAGAACACCAGAGCGGCAACGGCAGTAAGGACATTAATTTGATCGAATAGTTTCATGAGCCATCTTTCTGATCCCGAAAACTCAAAGATACGAAAAAACAGTGTGTCAGCGAGTCTAGTGGTTCCAAATTTTTTACCAACGGTAACCTACAGAAAGCCAGAGGTGATGCCCTTGGCGCAGGTCGCCGGTTTGATAGAAATACTGCCCTTGTAGCGTTATGTTTTGAGGTTTCCATAAATAAGACCCGTACCACCGCAATTCTTGCTGGTTGAGGGTGCGACTCATTTCGTGGGATTGATTGTAGTGCTCTAACCGCACGGTAACACCTGCCGATCCCCACTCAAATGTACGGTACAGATCAACGGAAGGCGCATGACCCTTTAGAAAGCGGTTATCGGCGTATTGGTAGCGCACTGTCAGAATCGATTGGGCATCCCACAGGGAATTGACCCGTAGGTAGTGAGACACGGAAAATGCCGGTTTTGTCTGCCCCGTTTGAACCCGCCAGCCAATGGATGTGCCGGTCTTCAACGAGGGGGAGAGTTTCCAGTCTCCACCCCCACGAAACCCCTGTTGTTGCGCGTTAAAAAAGAGGCTATCGGGAATATCTCGATTTTCGGTCTGCCGCACGTTTTCCGAGTGGGTATAGGCGGCAGAAATATGCATATTGGCGTGTACTTGATAGCGGATCGAAAGATTAAACCGGCTCAGTTGCAGTTGACCCGCGCCGGTATTCGCTTTCCAGCCACGATTGAGATCGACTTCTGCTTGTTGGTAAACGGATAACCGGCGGTGTTCCCAGTAGTTTGCTTGCAGATACAGCACCTCCCGGCTAACTTCACCTTGGATATATTGCCCCACTACGCCCACAGTTGCCTTGTATTTACGGGAGCGATAATCGCCGCGATCCAGATAGAGATACCCTCCATATTTTTGCTGGTCCGGATTCGGCTCCGAACGGGTTAAATCCGGTTGAAATCCACCTAAAACACCAATGCCCCAACCCGTGGCATGATAGACCGCTTCCATGCCATCCCAACTGCCGCCGCCCCGCATGTAATCAGAATAAATCCGCCCGAAATGGAGGGTGTACGACGACGGTTGGTAACTCAGTTCCGCATAGTAGAACCGGTTTCGCCATTCTGTCTCGCGGACCGCGGCGCTAATATTCCGGCGGCGCATTTGGTAGCGGCTGCGGGCTTTCAAGCGGAAATGGAGCGGCATACCCCCCAAATTTTCCACTTTATACGTGATTCTAAATTGGGGTTGGTAAAAATCTTCGCCAAATTTAGACTGATCCTGAAATGCTTCCACTCCCACTTCCGCGCGTCCCCGAATCGTTGTGTTGAGTTGATCCGCCGGGGGTGGGGGTGGGAGGAGTTCCGGTCGAGTTTGGGATTCGGAGGGGCTGGAGCGAACTTTAGGGAGCATTTCGGGTGCTCCGGCTTGCTTTGTGTGGGGGGTGAATCGCACTTCGTCTGCTACTTGCAAATTTGTTGTTTGGGATTCCACTTCACAAGCGGCTGAATGTGGTGCGACATGACGTACCCGCAGGATGGCGACTGGTGTTCCATTCCGCCAGACCTGCACCCGGTCGTCTATTTCTATTCCGGCGGCTTTGCCCTGATCGATGTAAACCATGCCGGCAGCGATGTACTTAATTTTAGCCGTGCCTTGTGCTTGTGCGGTCCCAATTATCAGCAGAATAAACCATAATACAGCAAAAAATAAATTGTGCAGGTAGTTAATTCGATCTCTTTTTGTCATTCTAAAACTCTCCCAATTCTTCCCAACTCCCCAACTCCCCAACTCATAAA
>RFFQ01000154.1 GCA_003697105.1 Gemmatimonadota bacterium
AGTAAAATCATCTCCACCACTATTGTACCTCCCATTTATTAGCTGAAAAGGGTAACTTGATGCGAAAAATCCGCATGGTCGCCCCTTATTTTGGTACGAAACCGGTCTGGTTTCCGGCATTTTATTACTCCTGCGCCATGAATCCGACAATAGATTGGCTCTTTTTTGTGGATTTTGAAATCCCTACAACAAAATACCCTAACATTCAGTTTGAAACCTCAACTATCGACGAGTTTAATCAATTCGCCAGTCAAAAACTCAACCTTCACATCCAAAAAGAACCGTGGCCTCTGGTGGATCTGAAACCCGCTCACGGTGTCATATTTGAAGAGTACCTTAACGGATATGATTTTTGGGGACATTTTGATATTGATCTGGTCTGGGGCAATATCCGCAACTTTATCACGGACGATATGCTGGATTATTACCATATCATTACGACACGCCGTGATGAAATTGCGGGTCATTTTACGATATACCGGAATATTCCGGAAATCAATCACCTGTTTGAGCAAGAACCTGATTATAAAACGCATCTGACCCAACCCACCGGAAGTCAATTTGACGAACTCATCATGACAAATTTACTAAATCAATTGGGTAAAAAAGACGGCTACCAATGGCTGAATGTTTCTTGGTCAGACCCGGAACGTGTTGCCGGTCTGGTTGATCTGCGCCGCCACCCCTATGGCTGGCAGTGGAAAAATGGTGATATTTACCATAACGGAAGGCTCTCCGATAAAATGTACGTTCATTTTTTGGAGTGGAAACAGAGCATCCACCATATTGATTTTGAAACTGGAGACCATCCTCCCATGTTCACCATTGAGCCGACCGGAATCTACCTCAAAAGCCCTTTCCGCTTGGCTATAGAACGGGGGCTACGCGCCTGGAGGTCAATCAGGTAACACCGTTGCCATCCAACGAAAAACGCCTGAGAGGCAATCATGTCTCTCAGGCGTGGTTATTTCCGGTCTGGAAAAGGACTTACAACGAGGCAGTAATCCAGAAAAGCCCGACCCCAATGGCAAGCACTGCAAAACCGCCCAACACCCGATTGTACACTTGAGTTGTCACGGCAAATCGCTGGGTTAGGAAGCCGATCAGGTAGGAAAAAAAACTCATTGCTACAATCGAGCCGAGACCATACGCAACTACATAGCCAATCGAAGCGAACCGGCTGGGTAGCATCAATGCTGGTAAGACGCCGATCAGGTGTGAACTGCCCGCCAAACCGTGTAAAACACCGATTCCCAAAGGGGCATGGGCGTGATGGTGTGCCGCGTGGGAGTGGTCTCTTTTGGCATTTTCATGGGTATGAAAATGAACATGGGTATCCCCATCATGTGCATGCGCGTGAGCGTGAATTTTATGCCGGAACGCTTGGCGCAGTCCCCAAAGACCGACAGCGATAAGTACAATCCCGACCAATCGCTCACTCCATGAGGAGAGCAATTCCACTGGGATCAGTTCCCGCATTAGGAAAAACAGAATCCCGATAACCCAAACACCCCCGGTATGCCCAATCCCCCACAATAAACCGGTCTGCCAACTATGTTGCGGCTTTTCGGCGGCAAATGGAGCAACCGCCGCCAAGTGATCCGGTCCGGAAACTACGTGTAAAATACCGGCTAAAAATCCGGTTAAACTGCTAAAAATCATAAATGAGTCCTCCATCTAACCAAAACGGCAGGTGACTTTACCAATGATAAAATCGCCGGGAACCGCACCAAAATGGCGGCTATCGGTGCTTTCAGCCGGATTATCTCCCTGAATAAAATAGGTATTCTGCGGGCTAATGGTGGTAATTCGTTTGATGATTTTCTGGTGGGGATTACGGGGATGCACCGCGACAACGAGATCACCGGCTTGGGGTGGATGCTTTCGATACGCGGCAGGATTCACCAGTACTTCATCACCCGGTTTGAGGAGCGGGAGCATTGACGAGCCGGTCACCCGTAACCGCTCCCGCTTTTTAATGATCCAAAGCCCCAATTCCCAGAGATTCACCTCCGGAAGTTGAGCCATCATCATACCCTCTTAACTGGCGGTATACCACGTAATGTCACGATTTTTTGTTGACCAGAAAATGTCATGGATTTCTTTGATAACATCCATCAATTCCTGCGCATGCTCTAAATTAACTTCCACTTTGCAGGCGGAGCACAACTTTGCGGCTTTCCAAAACAGGTCATGAAGGTTCGGATGTGCTTCCAGATGCGGCGGTTTAAAGTAATCTGTCCACAGTACCAGCAACTCTGTTTTTGCCAGATGCGCCTGCTCTTCTTTAATGGCAACGTAACGGGCAAAGGTGTTGTGATATTTTACGTACGCCTCTTTATCACTGGGATCCGGGACTTCCAATGCCAAAATCTTTTTGGTCATTGAGAGGACAGCTTCCGCCGCAATCCGGGCAGAAGCGGGGTCATAAACACCACAAGGTCCGTCGCAGTGGGCGCTCACCGTTGCGGTTGCCGGAGAAAACGACTTGATAAATTGAGTTAATGCTTTGATTACCATCACACAAAACTCCTTTCTAAAATGAGATGAACCGAAAAAATCTTTTAATTTTAATATTTTTGAGATATGTCATATCTCAAACGGGTTTAAAATGGATAATCTGTACAAAAAAGTCAAGTTTAAAAACCTTGTGAAAGTACCCCCCGCGTATTATACTCGTCACGCAAGGGCAAAAATGCCTTCAATCTCGATCCGCACATCTTTTGGCAGTCTTGAAACTTCTACCGCCGATCGTGCCGGCGGATTCTCTGTGAAATACTCGGCATAAATTCCGTTAACTGTGGCAAAGTCATTCATATCTTTAAGGAAAACGGTAATTTTAATCGCCTGTGCCAAAGAAGCGCCGGCGGCTTCCACTACCCCTTTCAAATTCTCCAAAACTTGGCGGGTTTGTCCTTCAATGTCATCCGCGGTAATCACCCCCGTTTTGGGGTCAAGGGCTATCTGCCCGGCGGTAAATAGCAGATCACCCCAAACTACACCCTGACTGTAAGGCCCAATTGCCGCTGGCGCATTTTCGGTAGCAATAATTTTTTTAGACATTTTAACCTCCCAATAGAAAAGAGCTTATGAAAATTCTCGCAATTGATACGTCAACCTCACGTGCTGGGGTCGCTTTGGTACAACCTACCACAGTCGATGCACTCTGTCAACTGGAATTCGGTAACCGGCACGGGGAACATCTGCTGGATTTGATCGATTTTGTATTATCATCGGCGGGGCAATCCATCACCGGTGTGGACGGCTTCGCTGTTGTCACAGGTCCCGGTTCGTTCACGGGTTTGCGGATCGGGATCAGTGTCGTGAAAGGGCTCGCTTTTGCGGCTCAGAAGCCTGTGGTTACGGCAACTTCGCTAGAAGTGATCGCCACGATAGCCGCCTACCAATCAACGCCGGTGTGTCCTATGCTGAACGCCCGGCGAAAAGAGGTCTATACCGCCCTGTATGATTGTACGGGAGCATTACCCCAACCCCTTTCCGAGGTGACGGTCATCGCACCGGAGCAGTGGTTGGAACAGTTGGCGGCACAACGTGAACCTATTTTATTTTGCGGGGATGGCGCAATACATTATGCAAACCAAATTGATGCCATTTTAGGGGATAACGGAATGGTCTTACCGCTCCATTTACAACATGGATGCGCATCGGGCTTGGGGTACATCGGCTTGCAAAAATTAGAACAAGGTAACATTGAAGATTTACACACGTTTGAGCCCCTCTACATCCGCCCGCCAGATGCCAAATTACCGGGGGTATCACCGGTTTTCACCGCCCGTACCCGCCAGTAGCAATACACACCCGCCCATTTGGAAGGCATAAAAAAAGAGCCATTGAGGAATAGAGCCATTCGTGAATGTAAAAATCCCCGCCATAATGCGGATTTGCGGGCTACCGGTTATTGCGCGAACTACTATCCCCAAAAATTTTGTCAGCACATGCAAGGGTCGTGGGTTGCCTTTGACAGGCTCAGGCAGCAGCGGGTAGGCGGAGCAGTTCTACTTCCAATTCGCCATAAACCCGCGTTCTCATCTTACAAAAAAACCGCATCCAATTTTGTATTGGATGCGGGTCTGAGCAGCTTATCCATTCTCGGGTTCAAATTTCTTTCTCTTTTTCGCTAATTTCCTTTAAGCGGCTGCGGACTTGGTTCATTTTAGAAACTTGTTCATAATGTTGCACTGCTTTGTGGATCACTTGCACCAGTTCCATCGTACTGCCCGATTTTTCAAAATAGGCATACGGTTTATACTTTTTACGGAGTTGCATTTTTTCCGAGAGACCCTCAAAACCGGAAAAGAAAATGATCGGTACATCCGGGTAATTTTCTTTAATTTTCTGATAGACTTCAAACCCATCCATGCCCGGCATTTTCACGTCCAACACCACCGTTTCGGTTGTCTGATCCACCGTCCTGACGCCGTCTTCCCCATTTTCACACAGTTTCACCCGGTATTTATCCCGCAAGACCAGATTCAGCGTATCCCGAATCACGGAATCATCATCAATGATAACCACTAGGGGTTTTTCTTTACCGGCCTCCGGCTTATGGATCCGTCTAGGGGGACGCACTCGTACCCGTCGTTCCACGATATGCTCCTTCGGTTAAATGGTTTTAGGTGCCGGGTTATCCATGTTTCACTCCGGCGCAAAAGGTAAGCCCGGCATAAATAAATATTCATTGAAGGCGATTGTCAATATATCTTCCAGGCACCGGTCTGGCGGAGGTGGCTACTCCATCCCTTTTCCTGGTAATCTGAGGGTCACAGTCGTGCCGGCGCCTTCCGTGCTGTGGATGGAAATGGTTCCATTGTGCTCTTTTACTAAGCGATGTACGGTGGAGAGTCCCAATCCCTTACCGTGGACTCCTTTTGTTGTAAAGAAGGGTTCAAGAGCATGTTGCAGCGTTTCTGGGGACATACCGCCCCCATTATCCTCAAATTGGATTTCGATCTGCGAGTCTTCTTTTTTCATGCGGACGGTAATGGTTGGGTCTGGTTGGTTCTCCAGCGCTTGGATCGAATTGTTGAGTAGGTTGGTAAACATCTGTCCCATCAGGCCGCTAGTTGAAATAATTTCGATAGGCTCGGTCTCGAAGGCTTCCACAACCCTAATCCGCTCTAATTTAGGGGCGTGGATACGGACGGTTTCACGTAAGACTTCACAGAGATTAATGGTGCCTAACCGGCGACTTTTTTCACCGACTAAGCCTTGTAGATCGCGGACGACGGTCAACCCTCGCTGGCTGGCGGCTTTGATCAGTTCCGCGGCTTGTTGCAGAGAATTCCACCGGTGATTCCATTCATCTAAATATTGTTGTAATTTTAGTCCTTCCTGATCGGTTTCCCAGCATTCCCAAATCACATCTTCTGCTAATTTTGGTGCATTTAGAATATGCTCTAAGGGTCCAATAATGCCGCCAAATGCGTTGTTCAGTTCATGGGAGACCATGCCTGCCATCTCGCCCAGTGTGGCGGAGCGCTCGGTATCCAGCAACTGTTGGGTACGCTCTCGTACTTTTGCCTCTAAGCTGGCGTAAAGGTTTGAATTTTCAATAGAGATGGCAATTTGGGATGAGAGCAGGTTCAACACTTCCAGCCGTTCACTGGTGAAGGCGCCCTCCGTGAGATTGTTCTCCAGATAGAGCAAGCCGGTGACGCGATTCCGGTGGAGGATCGGTGTGCATAAAATCGATTTAGGCTGGTGATGTTGGAGGTACTCATCATTTGCAAACCGGTGGTCTCGGGTGGCGTTATGCAATACAACGGGTGTTTTGGTGCGAATGACATATTGGATTATCGCCGGGGATATTTGGGGTGAAAGTTCCAGCGGCATGGCGCCGGTTAGGTTGATGGTGTCAGAATCCGCTAATTTTTCGACCTCGATCACCCACTGTCCTTCTCGTTGCAGTACCAAAAATCCTTTTTGTGCTCCAGCATTTTCCAATACGGTTTTCATTAGGGTTTTCAGGAGCTTATCACGAACAATCTCCCCGGAGATTGCTTGCGATGCCCGCATTACAGCCATCAAGTCGATAATTGCCGTACCCCCTTGCGTAGTTTGCATACTGGTCGTGATGGTCAACGTGGTTCCGGTATCATCTATTTCGGCTTTTTGGCGTTCGGGTTTGGTAATCAAATTGTCGTAACGTGTTTCCAGATGCCGTAACTTCCCATCGGCGCCCCATTTGCGATAGGCATAATGTGCTTCGGTCATGTACACGCGAGCAATTTCCTCAAAACCTCGGCGACGGTAAAAGTGTGCCGCACGCTCATTGGCAATGGCTTCAATATGAGTTAACGTCTTTTCTTGGGCGGTCGTTATTACCTGTTTATACAGGTTCATGGCTTCTGTATCATCTCCCTGCAACTGTGCTATTTCCGCGCTGACGAGTTGGTACATATGGCTTACATTCATTGGGGCAACGTCACTCCACCGTTTTAACTTTTGTTGTTGCCGGGTCAGCGTCTTCCAGTAGGTTTGTTGTTCGGCGTGGGCGGCTTGCGGGTACAACGCCGCTAGGGTTAACGCATAGTAAAAACAATGATCTACAATCACCGCTTGGCTCAAGAGCAATTCCTCAATGTTTGCGGAGGCTTGCGCGACCGCCAATGCTTGTGGATACTCCTCAAAAATAACCAGTTGCTGTAATTTGTAAGTATAATAAACTTGCAGGGGAACATCCATACCCAAATCGATCATTTTCTGAACAGCCTGATTCTCATCAAAATCCTTGTTGGACATGCTGGTCAAGGATTCCGTCAAGCCTTGCAGTGCCATGATCGAACTACGGATAATGCGTAGAATGGTGATGCCCACTTCATTTTTGGAGTGTTGGATAAAATCGGCGTGTTCTGCCCATCGTTTTTGGATGTTATTCAGATTTTCTCCTAGCAAGGTGCGGGTAAATAACTCAAAATACACGGCGAGCCGGGCATAAATCACGTCACCGGATTCCAGCCCAACTTGTTGTGCCCGTAGCAGATGATCCAATGCTTCATGGAGCGGGTCTTGCCAATGTTTGATAAAAATAGCAAAGAGGGCATTCAACTTGGCATCCAATTCTACATTTTGGAATTTCGCATTGAGTTCCAGTGCCATCCGTCCGAACTCATATCCAGTTTTCAACTCACCTAAACGTCCGGCAACGATCATCGCATAAAAAATATACGCATTGGGCGACACTCGTGCGTTGCCGTATTTGAGCGACATCCGGATCATTTCCAAAACTACAACCGCCATTAATCCTTTGTTCACATAATAGGTGGGGGTTACCAGATTGGATAGCATCTGCATGATCGCCAAATGGTGGGGATTCGTCATTTCCGGTAAGTTGACGAGATCGGTAATCCGGCGTCCCCCTAACCCCAGCTTTACTTTGCCGAATTCTAGCAAAATTTTGGCTTTATTCGGCGTTTGAGAGATATGGACACCGAGTTCGTTTAAGCCCTTCAGACCACACTCAATTGCGGCTTGATATTGGCTGAGGTTGGTATGCAGTTCACATTTAATCCGGTAAATTTGGGCTTTTTCGTCTCCGGTTCGGGCATTGGATAGCAGGAGTTCAAAGTGGCTTTCTGCCTGCTCGTACTGGGTGGAAAGGTATTCGCATTGGGCTTGTTCCCGATAAATTTCAAAGGTTAGGGCATATTTTTGGTGCCAGGGGTCTGGGGGAAGCAATTCAGTGGCGATCTCCAAAAACGTTACTGCCGTTTCATAAGCGGTTGAGGCTTTTGCTTTTTTAGCCGCACTTAAATTCAGGTATGCCAATTCACTGCGTTCGCGCGCTGTAGATAGCAACGCCCGTCCCTGGTTCAGATGGTTGATAATCTCAAACAGCCGTTCTTCTCGTGCCTCGCGGGAGAGTGTTTTTTGCAAAACCTGCCCGATCTGGAGATGAATGAGTCGTTGCTCCTCTTCGGGGATGAGAGAAGATGCCGCCTCCTGCACTCTGGCATGTAAGAATTTGAACCGGTACGCCTCGGGTGAGCTTATTTCCACCGTATCACCGGTTTCAGTGCCGCTAAATCCAAAGTCAGTCATCGGCACGATCAACCCGCTGGTGATGCTTACTTTAAGGTCGGCTAAACATTCCGACGGCGGTTGGGCTGAAATTTCACCCAGCAGTTTTAGATCGAAAAAATTACCGATACAAGCGGCGTATTTCAAAATACGTTGGGTTTTTTCCGGCAGTTGGTGAATTTTATCGACCATCAATTGCACCACATTATCGGTAATTTGCAACGCCTGAATGGGTGCCAAATCCCATTTCCACTGCCCGGTGCGATGATCGAACTGGATCAAGTTGTGCTGGTGGGCTGTCTGCAAAAACTCATGGATAAAAAAAGGATTACCATTGGTTTTTTGGAGGAGCACCCTTGCCAAGTCCTGTGCGGGGTTCATCTCGCAGCGGAACGTATCCTTGACCAGCCGGATAATATCCGCTTCCTGAAACGGGTGCAGGTGCAGTTCGTGGACGGGGATTCCGGCGGTTTTCAATTCAGCCATGCTCTTAAAGAGGGGATGGTCGCTGTTGACTTCATCAGAGCGATAACTACCGATCACCAGTAGATGGGCGGTCTCAGGGTGATCCAGCAGGTGTTCCATCAATTTTAGCGAGGGTGTATCTGCCCATTCCAGATTATCCAAAAAGATGACCAGCGGATGGTCGGCATCGGCAAATGCCCGGATAAATTCTTGAAATACCCGGTTAAATCGATTTTGGGCTTCGGCGGGGGGGAGTTCCGGCACGGGGGGTTGCTCCCCGATGATGGCAGCCACTTCTGGGATAACATCGATAACCAACTGCCCGTTCTTCCCCAGTTTATCTTGTAATGCTCGCTTCCAAAAGAGGACCTGTTCATCGGCTTCGGCTAAAATCTGATTGATGAGACCCTGAAAGGCGGTAACCCAACCCCCGAAAGGGGTGTTCTGGCTGAGGGGGTCAAAGTGGCTGGTTAGGTAATATCCGCGTTGTTGGATGACCGGTTTCTGAATTTCGTGAATGAGCGAGCTTTTCCCCACCCCGGCATTGCCGGTGACCAACACAAGTTCAGCGTCTCCCTGCCGGATGCGGTCAAAAGCGGCGAGTAAGGCGTTTAGCTCGTTCTCCCGCCCGTACAATCGTTGGGAAAGTTGAAATTTGTCGGAAACATCGTGATGACCGGGTTCAAAATCCGCAATTGTGCGGGTTTTTTCCCATTGCCGCAGGCAGGTTTCCAAGTCCGCTTTGAGTCCAAAGGCACTCTGGTACCGGTCTTCTGCGGTTTTTGCCAGCAGTTTCATCACCACGTTGGAAACCGCTTGGGGAATCCGTTCATTTAACTGGTGGGGTAACGGAGGCTGTTTGGCAATGTGGGCATGGATCAACTCCATGGGATCGGTGGTTTGAAACGGCAACCAACCCACCAGCATTTCGTAAAAGGTGACTCCTAGCGAATAAAAATCAGAACGATAATCAATAGACCGGTTCATTCGTCCGGTCTGCTCCGGTGACATGTAGGCAAGCGTGCCTTCTAACCGTCCCACATTTGCCGCTTGGATGCCGGAAAGTTTCGTTGAGATACCAAAATCGGTAATTTTGACAATCTCTTTTTCCAGATTGACGATGATATTGTGCGGTTTGATATCTTTATGGATAATATTATGGTGATGAAGCCCGCCTAAGGTCTCGGCGAGGCAAATGGCAATTTTGAGGAAAGTTGGGAGATCGATCCGCTGGGCATCCATCACATGTTTCAAGGAGTCCCCATTAAAATCTTCCAAGATGAGTGCCAACCGGCTTTTATATTTTTCCAGGGCTAATGGCTTGACAACGCCCTCCAAATCAAGGTCTTTGATGATGTCATGTTCATGTTTTAAGCGTGCCAGTTCTGCCGGAGTGGGATGATCCGCTTTGAGAACTTTGATAATCACCGGCAGGTCGTCAACCTGACGCTTACCGCGATAGATCACCGTATTCACACCTTTGTAAATTAGGGTATCAATGGTGTATCCATCAATTGAGATCATGAACACTCCTAATCTGATGTGTTCCAAACCGGAGAATATAATGTCACAACGAAAATTTCATCATACAAGATAACGCCTCAAAAGTCCACCAAAAAGTGAAGCGAATTTGATACCTGATTCCGGGCAAGCGCCGTCAAAACACAGGAAATTTAGGTGGCGGTTCGGAATGTCCAAAAATGATTGGCAGTAAAATTAAGCATCATCCCGAGTCCAATCCCGATCCCTTTTGCCACAAATGGATTCATTCCCCAATGACGAGTCAGTGACCACAGTACCAGCATATCGGTTGATGCCGCCACGAAACTGGTGATGAAGTTATAGCGTACCAAACGACCCCAAAAGGAATACTTTCCGGTATCACGGCGATCCCGCCAGGTCCAGCAATCGTTAAGAAGAAAATTGGTGATGATCGAGACTTCAATTGCAATCGGGTTGGCAACCAGATCGTACAGTCCCAGCGGGATGTGAAGCAACCAAAACATCCCCATGTTGACCCCCACACCACTTGCTCCCACAATACTAAATTTCAGAAATCGTTGTATAGAAAACATGCTTAACGTTCCCGTTGGGGGGGTAATCCCCGGTAATGATAACAGCGATAAATGGTAAACCGGCGAAACAGTTTATGGTGATGGATGATGTCGAGCTGGTCAATCTGTTCGATCCGCTCAAATACGGGTTCAATTTGCTTTCGTTGCCACGACCGGAGCGGCGAGGCATTGCTGGTGACTAATAGGGCATCTTTCCCTTTAATGCGCTCTAGATCGTTCCAAAAAGTATATTGTAGCCCTTTGCCGCCGTAAATGTTGGCGGAATAGGTCTCCAGATGCGGATTGGTGTAATACGTGATTTGGGTGGGTATTTTATATTCCGTGCTGAACACAAAACTGCCCGGCGGCATTTGGGAGCGCAATTCGGTAATGCGCTGTGCCAGTTGCTCCCAGCCAGTCCAGGTGTCGCCTTTGCGCAGAGGAAGAATCGGGTACAGCGGAAGCACATGGGCGATTACGGTCAGGGTGGCGGCAAGGGTGATGGCGGCAACCGTCCATTTGCGGTACGTTGAAGCGCGTTCCGGTTTCTGGGCGAACTTCTCTGCCCACAGTAGAGCCAACGCCACTATCAAGGTGATGTAGCTGGGCGCAAGCCAATTCATTTTGACCAAACTCTGGAAACTGATTAGGGTAAATAGGGCGATCATCGGCAGGGAAAAGCTGATCAAAAAGCGAAATTGGGTTGCCCGATATGCAAACCCAGAATTTTCGGCGTGCGCAAATGCCCGCCGCGTACCTTGATAGAGCGCGTACAGACAGCCCGCAAAAATTAATGGCGTGACCAGAGCGGTCTGAGAACCTAGCAATTGCCCGAAATAATGCGGCTTAAACCGGAACCACGATTTTGCCCGATCCGCCGATTGAAACAGAAATGATGCCCACTCGTGCTGGTAATTCCAGATCAGCACCGGACTAAAAATCAACAAGGATAATACTACGGCAAGGTAGGGTTCTTTACGCCGGAACCAGTGCCTTTGAGCCGGTTCCCAGATCAGGAACAGCAGAGTACCGATCACCAAAAAAATCGCACTGTATTTGCTGATCATCGCTGCTCCCAACCCAAAACCTGCCAAATACCACCATACCCCAGTTTGGGTATGTGCTAACTTAAACACGGCAAAGAGGGTCAACATCCAGAAAAAAAGTAGGGGCACATCTGGGGTAATGATCGTGGTTCCAATGGAAAATAAAAGGGTTACATTGACCGTGACAATGGTGTAAAACGCGATCTTTTCCGCCCGTTCCGGTTGTCCGGTGCTAAGGAGGGCTATCTCGCGGGTCAACAGATAGAGCAACACGGTAAAACCCGTTGCATATATCACACAGCCCAACCGGATCCAGAAGGGTGAATCTCCTCCGATAGCCGTGAATAACGCAATCGTCCATGCGGCGGCGGGCGGATGATCAAAATAACTCAGTGCCAGATGTTTGGCATACTTCCAATAGTAGGCTTCCTGCGGGACAATTGGCGGAAAGTTGATGTAAATCAACCGGATCAGTGCCATGAAGGCAATAAAAAGCCATGCGTTGAGGCGGTAGTAAGATAACCGGTTTAGAGATAGCATATCAAAGTCCCTTTATTCAAAATGGCGAAGTTGTGCCTCGAAGGTCAGTAAATCATCACAGCAAGAACGACTGAGTATCGACGATACTCCATCCCACGCCCCCAACGGGCGAAAAAATAAGACGAAACCTCACAATTCCGGCTAAAATTAGCTGGAAAAGATAATGAATTTATTCTGTCTTATCACCTGACCTGTGAGAATTTTCTTTTTAGGTCGGTATTTTTGTGTTAAATAATGGGATAACCCTTTTCATACTAACCAAATTAGCAAGAG
>RFFQ01000155.1 GCA_003697105.1 Gemmatimonadota bacterium
AATTTAGAACGAGAAAAGGAGCGGATTGTTCTAGAAAGTAGAAGAAAGTGGACTTTTTTTCAAGTTTTGTCGTGTACTATGATAAATATAATAAGAGTTGAAGCACACCCGAGTAAAACAAAATCTGAATCACAGTCTAATAGATAAGAACTGACCTGCCATCAAATAAACGCCGGAGGGAAAGCGAAGGAATACACATCCTACGAGCAATACCGAAGGGCACTGCTATCAGGCAAATTCAATTATGAAAACTTGCGTTATTTAAAATAAGAAAATTTGATGAATTAGACAACCACTTTCTTGGTTCATCCGAACCCCCCTAAATCCTAACCCCGAAACATTGAACATTGCTATTCCCCCTCAAAGATGCTATTATTCCGGCAATTCATTTTTCAGACACCCTACAATTACGAAAGTAAAATCATGCTCAACCGCAACGATACTCTCGAACTCACCATTGAGAAATTGACATACACGGGTGACGGTCTTGCCCGTCATGACAACCAAGTGATTTTTGTACCGCAGACGGCTCCCGGAGATCGAGTCGAAGTTGAAATTACCGAATTAAAAAAGCGGTTTGCCCGGGCACAACTCCGGCGTATCATCAAACCATCTCCGTATCGTATTGAGCCACCATGTGATGCCTTCCAACGGGGTTGTGGAGGTTGTCAGTGGCTTTATTTGGATTATGACGCGCAGTTACAAATCAAACATGCCATCGTTCAGGAAGCCCTTATCCAGCACCACTTGACGAACGTGCCGGTGAAACCAATTTTGGGTATGGATGATCCGTTTCATTATCGCAACAAAGGCACGGTGATGGTACACGCTACATCCGAAGAAATAACAGTCGGTTTTTACGAACATCGCTCGAATACCATTGTTGATGTATTTGGAAGCGGTACCGGAGAATGTCCGGTACAAGCCACTGCCAACAACACGATGCTACAGGAGATTGGCCGGCGGCTTCGTACCGAGCATCGGATTATCTCCCCGCCCCAGCGGCTGGCATTTCGAGCGGGTACGGATGGTAAAATTAGCGCCAATCTCCCTCCGCAATGGAAAAATAAGATACAAACTACCAAACATGCTCGTTTTGAATTCCGCGGTTACCAATTTCGGGTATTTGGCGCCTCTTTTTTTCAGATTAATACCAACCAGACCGAAAAATTGTTACAGGTGATTGATGGCTACCTCTCCCATCACCCCATTCGGCAACTGGTCGATCTCTTCTGTGGTGTAGGGCTATTTGCCATCTGTTTTGCCGGACACGCTGAGCAGGTATGGGGCATCGAATCCAGCAGAGCGGCAATTAAAGATGCTCAAAAAAATCAACATCTGAATCAGACCTCAAATATTAACTGGATTTTAGGACGAGCGGAACGCGAACTCTTCAATCTATGGCAAAAAGAGCCGGCTTTGGATACCCTGATTCTTGATCCACCGCGTGAGGGGTGTGACAAGCGACTTATTGGAGACATTACGCAATCTAACCTCCAACGGGTGGTGTACGTCTCCTGCGATCCAATGACGCTTATTCGAGACTTAAAACGCCTGCAAACCGGAGGCTTCCAGATTGTGGAACTTCAACCAATTGACATGTTTCCGCATACTTACCACATCGAATGTGTGGCGTATCTGGAGCGCGACTAATGCCCCGTGAATACTTTTACCGGATCGATGCAGAAGGGCGCTTATTTCACGATCAATCTCGCCTGACAGACCCCCAATTCCTAGATTTCTTTTTCCGGCGTTTACAACCAAACCTTACAGATAACTACCCGGATTATCCATTTATCTCTCTGTGCGGGCAAGAGCGTAATTTCGTGCAGTGCGAGGATACACCCATCGTATATCACACGTTAACACCAACGGGTTATCTGCGGTATGCTCAAAGTTTGCAAACCCCATTTCAACCGGAACAACTCTGTTTTTCGCTCCAAACGGATCAACTCTACCATCCTGCACCGGTGGGAGGCGTCGGGCGCTTAGCGGCAAACCTGACCCACCAGTTAAGCCCCCATCTCCAACCGTGGGGACCCTTTTACAGCTATACCGGTGGGACCCAGATTCATGTGATCCCACCGCGTGAATTACCCAATCATCAGCAGATTTTACGACCGCGACCCGATAATGGCTGTTTTGCTTGCGGAGGCGCCAATCCCTCGCAACTTCGGCTCTCCTTTTTGCTGGATACACAAGCGCAAACGGCTCAAACGTGGCTCGTACCGGATGAACGCTTGCAAGGCGCACCCGGCTGGATGCATGGTGGTATGATCTCGCTCCTGCTGGATGAAATCATGGCAAAAGTGCTTTCCGGGATAGGCATTCATGCCGTCACCGGTCGTTTGGAAGTTAAATTTCGGAAACCGGTACTACTCGGTAAATCGATTGAAGTTTGCGGGCAACTCGTAGAAACTATCGGACGAAAATATGCCCTCCGGGGCGATATATACCAATGGGAGGACAGCCAACGGGGTACACCTCTGGCAGAAGGGCATGGTTTGTTTGTGTGGATGGGGTACAAATGAAAAATGGGGGAGGTAATTGCGGCGATACGGTGAAGTGCATTTTAAGGTATTTCATTTTCTGTTTGTGTAATTTGACGCTTGACAGTCCCACAGGATTGGCGTTAGATTTGACCCGATAAATGGAACTGTCCAATAACCCCATTCTTACCGGTTTTTTGCCTTCATAAATGGCTCGAATGGGTTGGCACAACATCCCTACCATACCCAGCGAGAGATCACCTGATGAAAGTTCTAGTTGTAGATGACGACACCGTCATCCGTAAAATGTTGAAAGTGCCGCTGGAGGCACGCTCTTATGACGTCACCCTCTGTAAAGATGGGCGGGAGGCACTAGAAGCGGTCAAAAACAATGACTTTGGGATCATTATCAGTGATATTATGATGCCTGACATGAATGGTTATGAATTGTGCAAGCAAATCCGGGCACTACCCCACGGAGATATGCCTGTGATTATTATGATGACCGCCAATAACGCTCCTAACGTACTCCACGAGGTGACCGCGGTGGGAGCAGATGATTTTATCGCCAAACCCATTCGAGTAAAATTGCTCAACGTTCGCCTGAATGTGGCAGAACACATGTATAATTACCGCCTAGGCAAACCTTTTGAATGACCTCACCTGACTCCCTACTTTTGTTGCGCCCACCAACAGTGTAAAGAGAGGGGAGTCTCTGCTTTCCGCCATACACCCTTTTAACGAATCCCTATTTAAAAATCTAAGGAACAGATATGCGAAAAACGAATTTTAGAAATATTGCCATTATTGCCCACGTAGATCATGGCAAAACAACCCTTGTGGATGGTATGCTCAAGCAGAGTGGTACCTTCCGTGAAAATCAACAAGTCGAAGAACGCGTGATGGACTCCATGGATTTGGAGCGGGAACGCGGTATTACCATCATGGCAAAAAATACCGCAGTTTGGTACAAAAACATCAAAATTAACATCGTTGACACCCCGGGTCACGCTGATTTTGGTGGCGAAGTTGAGCGCAGTTTAAATCTGGTAGATGGGGCAATTCTGCTGGTGGATGCCAGTGAAGGACCGTTGCCCCAAACCCGCTTTGTCGTGAAAAAAGCACTCGCAAAGGGGTTACCGATGGTGCTGGTGATCAACAAGATCGACCGTCAGGATGCCCGCATTGATGACGTTATCAACGAGGTTTATGATCTGTTTATTGATTTGGATGCCACCGAGGAACAAATCGAATTCCCGATATTATACACCAATGCCCGTGACGGAATCGCCCACACCGATTTAAATGATGAATCCACAGACCTTCGCCCATTGTTTGAAACTATCCTGGATTACGTCCCGGGTCCCGAGGCAAAAGATTCCGCCAACCCTCAATTTTTAGTCACCAGCCTTGATTATGACAATTATGTGGGGCAAATTGCCATCGGGCGACTCAGTAGTGGCGTGCTCAAAATGAATCAAGAATACACCCTTTGTGGCGAAGCGGAAAATCGGACGGTCAAATTCTCGGCGTTGTATTCGTTCGATGGACTTGGGCGGAAATCTGTCGCTCAAGTGGAAGCAGGCGATATTATCGCAGTTGCCGGAGTTGAAAATGTCCGCATCGGGGATACCATTTCCTCAATCGAGGCGCCCCAAGCCTTGCCCCGAATTTCTGTCGATGAGCCAACCGTCTCTATGATTTTTTATGTCAACAACAGTCCTTTTGCCGGGAAAGAAGGTAAGTATTTAACATCCCGCCACTTACGGGATCGGTTGGAAAAAGAGATGCTACGCAACGTCGCCTTACATGTCAAATTTATGGATCGGGCGGATGCCTTTGAGGTATGTGGACGGGGTGAACTCCAAATGGCAGTGTTGATCGAAACAATGCGCCGGGAAGGCTTCGAGTTAATGGTATCGAAACCACATGTGATCACGCGTGAAGTCGAGGGTAAAACACTCGAACCGGTGGAACATGTTTTTTTGGATGTCCCCGAAGAGTTCGTGGGAGTTGTAACCGAACAACTCTCCGTCCGAAAAGGGCGTATGATCAATCTAGCCAATCATGGGCACGGGCGTGTTAATCTGGAATTTATCATTCCTTCGCGGGGTTTGATCGGCTATCGCAGCCATTTTTTGACGAGTACTAAAGGCGCCGGGGTCATGAACACACTTTTTGAAGGTTACGAGCCGTGGGCGGGTCCCATCCCCCAACGGACTAGCGGTGCTTTGGTGGCGGATCGCAGTGGTAAAGTCACGGCATACGCCTGTCTGGCAATGGCAGATCGAGGCGAGTTGTTTGTGGAAGTCGGTACCGAAGTGTATGCCGGCATGATCGTGGGAGAACGCAACCGGAGCGGTGATCTGGATATCAATATCACCCGTGAGAAAAAACTGACCAATATCCGTGCCGCCTCCGCAGATGCTACAGTGGTTTTGCGCCCGCCCCGTCCCCTTTCACTGGATCAGATGATTGAATTCATTGCCGAAGATGAGGTTGTCGAAATAACCCCCCAAAACATCCGCGCCCGCAAAATGGAACTGGATGCGAACAAGCGGGCAAAAGCCGCCCGCGACGCTAAATTTAGTATGCAGTGAGCAGTGTACAAAACTCGTAAAACTCATTAAACTCGTAAAACTCATAAACTCCCAAACTCGTAAAACTCATTAAACTCAAGAAACTCAAGGAGGGTACGGTGGAGGTTATTCAGCAACTTGTCGCCAGTATTGGCAGTTTTGTCTGGGGACCCGTTATGATTGTGTTCTTGGTGGGTACGGGGCTTTTTCTCAGCATTCGATTAAAATTCATCCAATTTCGGGGATTTCCACACGCGGTAGGTCTTATTTCGGGGCGTTATGATGATCCAGATGACCACGGAGAAATTACGCACTTTCAGGCACTCAGTGCGGCCTTATCTGCCACTATTGGAACGGGCAACATTGCCGGAGTCGCAACGGCTATTGCTTTAGGGGGTCCGGGTGCGGTCTTTTGGATGTGGGTTACAGCGTTGGTGGGGATGGCAACCAAATTCACGTCCTGCTTGTTGAGCAACAAATATCGAGTGGTACATGAAGATGGTTCGGTGAGCGGGGGCCCGATGCATTACTTGGAGCAAGGTCTGGGTTTAAAATGGTTAGGGATGTTGTTTGCGCTATTCACGGTCATCGCCAGTTTCGGAATTGGCAATATGGTGCAAGCAAATTCTGTAGCGCAGCCCCTTTACGATATTTTAGGTATCAATAAATGGGTTACCGGTATTGTGATGGCTGTATTGGTGGCTCTCGTTATTTTAGGTGGCATCAAGCGTATCGGCACGGTTGCCAGCAAGATCGTTCCCTTTATGTGTGTGGCATACGTGACCGGCGCTTTGACAATCATCCTCAGTAATTTTTCTGAAATTCTACCCGCATTGCAACAAATCATTGTGGATGCGTTTCGCCCCACATCCGCTGCGGGTGGATTTGCCGGCGCAACGGTGCTGGAAACCATGCGTTACGGGGTGGCGCGGGGTGTATTTTCCAACGAATCGGGCTTGGGAAGTGCGCCCATTGCCCACGCCGCCGCTAAAACCAAAGAGCCGGTACGCGAAGGATTAGTCGCTTCAGTCGGACCATTCATCGATACCATTATTGTGTGTACCATGACAGCCCTCGTGATTGTCATGTCAGGGCTGTGGAATCATGTCGATGAATTGGGCAATCAACTCACGGGTGCCACCCTTAGTGCTCAAGCGTTTCAAGCGGGTCTGCCGGGTTTTGGTCAATATATTGTTAGTTTTGGGCTGGTCTTTTTCGCCTTTTCCACCATTTTAAGTTGGTCATACTATGGGGATCGCTGTGCGGAATACCTTTTGGGAGAGCGCGCCGTGATAGTCTATCGTTGGATTTGGGTCTTGCTCGTGCCGATTGGAGCAACAATTGAACTGAACTTTATCTGGAATTTATCGGATACCGCCAACGGCTTGATGGCAATACCGAATCTAATCGCGTTGATCGGTCTTTCGGGGGTTGTCGCCCAAGAGGTGAAAGATTATTTTTCACGCGAACACATCCCCTATCACTAATATCAGGTCTTATAGGTCACCATGAAACCGCAATCGCTTATGATCGAATTGCGGTTTTCTTTTTGCTGTGAAACCTTTATCCTCATCATTTGATGGTTTTTCTGACAAATATCTTGACTTTTGGGGTCAGTTGTATCATAGTTAAAAAATTGCAAGCCCGTAGTTATTAATCTTACACACCTTAGGAGCAAAAACGAATGTCTAAAATGAATATTCTTTTAGTGGATGATGAAGATATTGTCCGGAATAGCTTAAGTATCCTGCTCTCTCGGATGAATTGTAATGTGATTGCGGCAAAAAATGCTGAGGAAGCGCTGACGGAATACCAGCAATACGAATTTGATCTGGTATTAACGGATTTCAAAATGCCGGAAATTGATGGTCTGGAGTTGTTGAAGAAAATTCGGGGAATCGATGATCAAGCGATTGTGGTCATGATGACGGCATACGGTAGTATTGAAAACGCCGTCGCCGCGATGCGTGCCGGCGCATTTGATTATCTGACCAAGCCATGCTCTGTCGGGCTAATGGAAGTAACGCTGGACAAAGTTCGCCGCTACAAAGATATGCGCGATCAAAACAAACACTATTTACAGCAACTTACCGAACAATTTGGTTTCGGTAATATCATTGGTAAAAGCCGCAAAATGCAGGAAATTTATGGCTTGATTCAGACGGTTGCGGATACCAACTCTACAATTTTAATTACCGGAGAAAGTGGCACAGGTAAAGAGCTAATTGCCAACGCGATCCATTACAACAGCCACCGAAAAAATAAGCCGTTCATTAAGTTACACTGTGCGGCACTTTCGGAAGGGGTGCTGGAAAGTGAGCTTTTCGGGCACGAAAAGGGGTCATTTACCGGCGCAATTCGGGATCGCAAAGGACGGTTTGAACTGGCAGATAAAGGCACGTTGTTTTTAGATGAGGTGGCGTCAATCCCGATGGCAACGCAAGTTAAGTTGTTACGCGTACTTCAGGAAGGTGAATTTGAGCGTGTCGGGGGGATTGATACCAAAAAAGTGGACGTCCGGCTCATCGGTGCAACACACCGCGACCTTGCGGAAATGGTAGCCGAAGGCACTTTCCGAGAAGATTTGTACTACCGGCTTCATGTGATCGAAATCAAACTACCCCCCTTGAAAGAGCGTCAAGAGGACATCAGCATGCTCATCGAGCATTTTCTGGATCACTATTGTGAACAAAATAATAAAGAAAGAAAAGTGTTTTCCGATGCCGCAATGAGCCTGTTGATTGATTATGAGTGGCCCGGCAACGTACGCCAATTGGAAAACGTGATCGAGCGCTCTGTCGTCCTCTCCCGAGATACCCGTACCATCACCACGGAATTTTTACCGGAAGAATTGAAACGGGTACAATCGAAAAATGAGATTTTTCGGGAAGACCGCACCCTCAAAGAGATGGTAGACCGCTATGAAAAAGAGATCATCCTCAATGTCCTGAATGAGCGCCATTGGAACCGCTCCGATGCCGCCCGGGTGATGGGTTTAAACCGGACAACCCTCTATGAGAAAATGCGCAAATACGGGATACAAATACCCGATCAAGCTCGCTAACAAAAATCAGACGGTCATCATGTCCCAAACTAAACCGGACGACCCCGATCATCCACGCAGCGTCACAAGGGTCGTCCCCAAATGGTTAGGGTGCCGCCGCAGTCGCTACATTCGCATGGTAACCGGCTTTTTCCACAGCCGTAACCAGCTCCCGGGGAGTGACTTTTGCGGGCGCATACGTGATCACCGCCTGTTGGGATTCAAACGAAACCTTCGCCTCTACAACCCCCTCCGCTTCTACCAACGACTCCTGAATGTGCATTGCACACCCTCCACAACTCATCCCGTTGACCTCTAAAATCAACGTTTCGGTCGGCAGATTCGCCCTCTCAGGAGCGTGATCTAAATAGAAGTACACACCCGCTGCGCCGCCGGCAAGAATCAAAATTCCCAGCCCAATTATCACCAATTTAGCCATAAGTCCCTCACTTTTAGTCACGTTGAATCAGAAGACGAATTTTGTTCCGGTGATGGTAAGTAAAATCGGGTTTCATTTTTTTTGGTAGAAAGTACAAAAGTGGAATGAATTTTTTGGATGCCATTGATTTGTGTCAGTTTCGCAAGCAACAAATCTTCATAGGTCTGAATGTCTTTCACACAAACTTTCAGCAAAAAATCGGCATCTCCCGCCACATGATAACATGCCATGACTTCACGAATATTCTCAACTTCGTGTAAAAACGCATCAATGGACGAATAGGCGTGTACACCCAAGGTGATGGAGACAAACACCGTTACGGCGCGATTCACTTTTTCAGGGTCAAGCAACGCCACATACTTCTGGATAACGCCGTTGCGTTCCATTTTGCGGACACGTTCCAACACGGTGGTCGGTGCCAATCCTACTTCTGCGGCGAGTTGAGCATTCGTAATTCGCCCGTTTTCTTGTAAGATACTCAAAATCTGACGATCTGTATTATCCAGCTTGATCATACCCGTTTCTCACCCAAATTTCCGGTAATGTGCGCACAAAATTAGGCGAGATGATAGGTTGTGTCAACAAAAAACCACAAAAAAAACAGCGGATGCATTTCCGCTGTTAGGAGGGATAAATTCGGGTAAATTTCGCGCCGTTACTCCGTCAAATAAAAGCGCCCCCGGTACATTTCGCTGGTTACCGCCAGTTGAGAATAAGTGTATAAATACCATTCCACATAAGTGGTAATATCCTCGTCTCGCGTACCAATGATCATCCAGCGATAGGTATGTCCCGGAGTGAGCAAATTCGGTGAATTTTCAAAGGGGTAATCATAGTAGGTTTGATTGATGGGAGCATGATCTTTCTCTGAGGGATAAGCATCGATCAACGTGCCATCGGTCTCATCAAAAATGAGCATAACATAGCGATACCGTCCGGCAGAATCAGGAGCTTCCCAGTGAAAGCGGCGCGGAAAATCGGTTTGAAAGCTTAAGGTTTGATTTTCACGCCAGGGTATCCCCGCAGAACCCCCATCAAGCAGACGAATAGCATCCGCCAATTCAATGGTA
This sequence comes from Gemmatimonadota bacterium, assembly GCA_003697105.1. Lineage (GTDB taxonomy): Bacteria > 4572-55 > 4572-55 > J002 > J002 > J002. Next base: position 9,621 of record RFFQ01000155.1, read on the forward strand.
TCCACCCCTACCGTCTGATTTTCCACAGTAACGATTTCCGTGAAAGTACGAGATTGACCACTTAAAAACTGGAAACGTTTTTGACGCCACGAATAGCGGACATACTGCACCCGCTGGTCTGCGGCTTCTAATCCGGTCACAATCATGTACGTCTGACCTACGGGGAGTTCCGTTTGCCCGAGGGTCTGCTGGAAAAAAATATCACCGTCTTGATCTGTCCAGCCGTGTGCTCCCAGCGTACCCACGATTTCGGAAAGCTCCACTTGAGCGAATGTTTCTGGTGGAATGCCGCTCGCCGGATAATCGGTCAAGGCGAACACCTGCATCACATTTATCGTTTCCGGTAAAAGTACCGGCACATGAATCAGGTTCGGGTACAGGCTACTTACGGTAATTCGGAGATGTGCCCGGTGCGACAAACCAGCATCATCCTGCACATTTAAAGTCGAATGAAACGTACCGGTACGGGTAAATTTATAGGCTAAATCGCCGGTAGTAGTGGAAGTCCAATCAAAAATAAGGTCACCGTCAAAATCCCATGAATAGCGGACGATTTCTCCATCCGGGTCCGTTGAGCCTGCGGTAGAAAACTGCACCCACAAGGGGATCAGCCCACTATCGGGGCTAGCAGTAGCGACTGCAACCGGCGGTTGGGGGGTACTACCCTCATCCTTATCACACGCGGCGAGTACCAAAACAAGCACCCATAAACTGGGCAACCAAATGAGATACACCAATTTCATCAGAATACCTTTCGTAGAAAGGGATTAAAGACATTGATTTTTGCATCAAGACGGTAAATGCAAAAGCTAGACCTTAAATATTCCATAACCAAACCCCAACAAGCATCATATAAATGCCAATCCACAACAAAAATCGGTTGACGCAAGACCACATTTCAAGTTACTTATGAGAAACCAAATCACAACCTTCTCACATGGGGGAAATCATTATGAAAACGAATCCAAAGCGCTATTTAGCGGAATATTTGAAGTCCGAACGCATCAAACGTGGGAATTTATCCACACCTAAATATTTAGAAAAGTACCCGGAAGTGCCCATCTCCAAAGGCTATTACAATGAATTGGAAAGCGGGCGGCAGATGATCAAATTTGATAATGCTGAAGCATTGTGTCAGGGGTTAAAACTGAATCGCGAGGAATTTTATTACTATTTGCTCAAAGATGTGTTGCCCGAAGATGTGTTTAACACGCTGATCCGAACCGTACCACAAAGCACCTTAGTGGAAGAACCTACCGCGATGGTCGATCAACTAAAAGATGAGATTTCTGATTTACTAAAAGCCTACGAGAAAGAAACCGAAAAAACCTTTTATACTAGCGGTGAAGATACGTTAGATTATCTGGATCGGGCACCAGTGGAAGAAACTTTTCCATTGCTGAATTTTGTCTATTCCAAAGATGAATGTACCATGCAAGAATTGATCGAAGTGGGGCAGAAATTTGGCATAAGTGAAGCACGGGTTTGTGAAATTTTGGACGATTTTGGCACCTATCACATTGCGCGGCAAATTCCACGCACGGACAAAATCACGCGCTACCGTAAAACACTCTATTTACCCCCCACTGAAAAAGGGGATCGGGTAAAAAAGAAGTATCTTAAATATGAATTCGACCGGGTCACGTCATCGCCAGATCGCGCGGTTACCATTGGAGCAGGTAAGAATTTTATCAATGCTAAGTTTATTTGCATCAAAGATGAGCATTTGGTTTTAATTTACAAACTCATTACCAAATTGATGGCAACTTTGGATGCTAAAGATACCATCCTCACGGAACGGGATATCCATCCCTACTTTTTTTCGATCATTTTTTCCTCTCGTGAAGAATACATGACGGCATCAGTGACCGAAGCTCATCCCACACATTCCCCCTAAACCAGAAAAGCAGGTACGAATGTCAGTGGATCGTACCTGCTTTCCGCCAACCGTCATAGGGTTCGGTTTACAGCACGCCTTCCATACAGCGTACTGTATCCCGGGCAATAACGAGTTCCTCATTTGTGGGCACGACAAACGTGCGGACGGTTGCGCCCTCTGCTGTAATGTCACCTTCCCGACCTAGAATTTCCCGATTTTGCACCGGGTCAATGCGGATGCCCATAAAATCAAGACCATGTGTGGCGACTTCCCGCACTTGCCACGCGTTTTCGCCAATCCCACCGGTAAACACGACCACATCTGCTCCACCCAGCACACCCATATAGGCACTGATGTACTTTTTCACCCGATAGCAAAACATATCAAACGCCAGGCGTGCCCGATTGACACCTTCTGTTTCGTTATCCATTACTTCTATAATCTCCCGTAAGTCATTGGAAATGCCCGATACACCGTACAACCCACTGTGTTTATTCATCATGGTATCTGCCTGATGTAAACTAAGGTCTTCTTTCGCCATGATGTGCAAAATCACGGCGGGGTCGAGGTCGCCGGTGCGTGTGCCCATCATCAAGCCTTCTAGTGGTGTGATCCCCATCGAGGTATCTACGGATTTACCATGGTCAATCGCACAGATACTACACCCGTTACCCAAATGAACCGTAATGATCTTTAATTTTTCACGAGGAATACCGATCAATTGCCCCACCCGGAACGAGACAAACCGGTGCGATGTACCGTGAAACCCGTAACGACGAATTTTATACTTCCGGTAAAAGTAGTACGGTAGCGGATAAATATAGGCATAAGGCGGCATGGAATGATGAAAACCGGTATCAAAAACCCCCACATGTGCCACATTCGGGAAAAATTCTTTGGCAATCCGCACTCCTTTTAAGTTTTGGGGGTTGTGTAACGGCGCAAATTCAGAGCACTCATCCACTTGTTTTTCGACTTCCTCATCAATCAGAATGGATTTGGAGAAGACTTCAGCACCATGCACTAAACGGTGACCGACCCCGGCGATTTCCTCCAAGCTTTCCAAAATGTGCGGGGAATCCCCCGTCAAAACATCGATAATTTTTTTGAGGGCTTCGGTATGATCCAAAATTTCCACCACATCTTTATACGATTCCCCATTATATGTGTAGCGAATCTGAGAGCCGGGCAAACCGATTTTTTCGACCAAACCCCGTACAATGCTATAATCCGCACCCTGCTGGATCAATTCTAGGTCGGTTTCAATGACATCAAATTTAATCGAGGAACTACCACAATTGAGTGTTAAGATTTTCATACAATTTTCTCCCCTTTTTCATTATATTTATAAAACCCTTCTCCAGTTTTTCGCCCTAACTTATTGGCACGAATCATTTTACGTAATAACGGACATGGTCGATAGCGAGATTCTCCCAATTCTTTGAAAAGATGTTCCATCCACGCCAAAACAGTATGTAATCCGATAGAATCTGCAAGTTCCAAGGGACCCATATGGAGGTCGTACCCTAATCGCATCGCTTTGTCCACATCCTCAATAGTAGCAATGCCTTCCATCACAATGTGCATGGCTTCATTCAAAAAAGGAACAATTGCTCGCGTGGTGATATAACCGGGGTATTCAAAGACTTCCACCGCCTCTTTTTTCAGCGTTTGGACAAAATCACGCGCCACCTGAATCGCCCGGTCACTTGTATTTAAGCCCCGCACCACCTCTACCACTTTCCGGTCTGGCACGGGATAGTGAAAATGCAAGCCAACCAACCGATCCACATTTTCCAACTTAGAGGATAGGTCGGTCACAGAAAGCACACCGGTATTCGTGGCAATGATGATCTCTTTTGGAATAATCATTTTTAATCGCTCGACAATTGAAACTTTTACGTCGTAGATTTCCGGTGTGCAATCCAACACAAAATCCACATCCGCCAGATCATGTAGATCGATGGTATATTCAATCCGGCTGAGAATCGAGCGCTTGTCAGATTCCGTTATCCCCCATTTGGCAATCTCCCGGTCTAACGATTCGCTTAATTGTTCCTTAGAAAAAGTGGCGGATGGCTCATCTTTTTCAACAATAATGACATGAATCCCTAATTGAGCCGCATTGCAGGCGACCCCGCCACCCATCACACCACCACCAATAATACCAATCCGTTTGAACTCCATCATAGAAGCCTCCTCTCAGGTAATATAGTATAAATAAATACGCTTGAAACATAATGCTTATCTGCCGTGAATATAATCACTTTAAAAGCATTTCGCCAGATAAAAAGAACTGGTTATCTAAAATAAAGCACTCCCCAATTTGTTTGTCGCTCAAAGGTTCACTAAGCGGATATTACGCCCGAATACCCTTATGTTCGCTAATTTTCAAATTTTGGTGGGGCAATCTGTGGATTATAAAGGGGGTCGATTCTAAGGGTAAACCAAGATTTACTTAAAAATAACCATTAACTAATTGAAAATAAATAAGTTATACGAACACGTGAACATGGAATTATGAATGTGAACAAAAATTTCAACGAAGCAACCACTCAGTTTAATGTGGGATAAACGGAAAAATTATGTAAATTTTATTATAAAAATCGCTAACCAAGGAACGGTAGAAAGTCGCGTTGAAATTATGTAAATTTTATTATAAAAATCGCTCAATCTGCTGGATGACCCGCCGGGTAACCCCTTGTTGAGCCGCCACCACCTGGCGAGCCTGCTCACCAGCAAGTTGACGATGTTCTAGATCCGACAGCAAATGCAACGCAATTCGTCCCAATTCGCCGCTATCCCGCACGCAAAACCCCCCACTTTGGGCTTGTAACATCTCGGCGGCGAGTCGCACATTTGCCGTATATTCCCCAAATAAGACCGGCACCCCGAGCGCCGCCGGCTCCAACAGATTATGACCCCCAATAGGCACAAGCGTTCCCCCAACAAATGCGACATCCCCGGCGGCATACGCCAGTTGCAACTCCCCCATGGTGTCGAGCAGTAAGACGGGCGTCGAAAGACTCCCAGAATGTTGTGTACGGCAAGTAAATCCAACCCCGGCATCGTTCACCAATCTGGAAATCTCTTCTACGCGATCCAGATGGCGCGGAGCAATCACCAAAATGGCGTTTGGAAGTTGGGCTCGAATAATATCAAATGCTGCTAACACAAGCGCTTCTTCCCCTGGACGAGTACTGCCAGCAACAAAGACGGGAGCATCTGGGGGTAACCCAAACGCCTGTCGTGCCTGAGTGCGGTCCCGATTCAGGAGTTTCTGATCCGATTTGGTACTTCCCACGACGTGTACCCGTTCTGGAGGCGCACCCAACTCAATGACCCGTTCGGCATCAATGGCGGTTTGCATCAACAGCGCATCTATTTTTTTAAGAATGGATGAAAAAACCCATTTTACCAACCGGTAACGCTGGATCGTCCGGTCTGAAATGCGACCGTTTAGGATAATAATCTTACTACCCGCCCGGTGACATTGATCGATCAGATTGGGCCACAGTTCGGTTTCAGCAATAATGAAGAGGGCTGGTTGAATCTGCCAGACCGCCACCCGGCAGGCCCACTTAAAATCGAGTGGAATGAAAAAGAGGTGGTCTAGGGTATCCCCCAACTCGTTACGAGCCGTCTCTTGTCCAGTAGCCGTCATCGTCGAAAGCACCATCAAGCGGTTGGGATATTGCTCTCGCATTTCTCGAATGACCGGTGAAATTCCGCGTACTTCTCCCACAGAGGCGGCATGAAACCACAGGGGTCGAGCCCGTCCGGCATTGCGAACAAATCCGGTATTTCCGGCACGTTGCTTCCATTCAACAGGGTTGCGCCATTGCTGGATCAGTAGATAAGGGAGTCCAAACAAAGTCAATATCGTCAGGAGAATATTATAAAACCACATGAGACTATCCGATTTAATCCCAGTAATGATCTGCCAAATCCGTAATACGATTCAGTTCTCGTTCCACCGCTTGACGTTTTGCTTCCAGTTCGGTTTCGGTACATTTCCGTGGTATGTTAATTGGGTTACCATGAATAATCACCGCACGGGAAAATGGCTTCGGAATCATAAAGCGGTCCCAGCTATTGAGTTGCCAGCACTTTTCAGCGGCGGCAATAATGGGCAACACAGGCACACCTGCTCGCTGGGCAATCAGCACCGTTCCGATTTGTACCTGTTGGCGAGGTCCACGGGGACCATCAGGAGTAATCGCTCCATCCTGTCCGGCAGAGATAAGCCTTGCCATCCGAAACAGCGCTTTTAAACCGCTTCGGCTAGTTGAACCCCGTACCGGCACAAACCCCAAGCGGTGAATAGGGCGGGCGATAAATTCCCCGTCTTGACTCTCACTGATCAGGATCAACGCCTGCCGGAAGCGGTGGGAAAACCCCAAAATCAGCATCCGGGAATGCCAAAACGCATACAGTACCGGTGAGGGTATACTCGTGCGTTTGGCTTCATCAACCCACGTAATCCGCAAGGTGCGCCCAAGTAAATATATTAGCCCAGCACCCAAATACTCTGCCAAAATCAATAACAGTGTGTTTTTAATCGATTTCATGGCTACAGTATACGATAAAGTCCACCGGGAATCAACGCCCAAATCTCAGATAAAAACTTGACGTCGTATTTAATCCAAATTATGTTGATTTACATAAGCCACTACTCATTTTTCAGATGCTTATCGAGGTGACTCATGAACCGGATTTTAATTGTAGAAGATAAAGAAGGTATGCGCCATATGCTGGAACACGTGCTGAAAGATGAGGGATTTAGCGTCATCAGCGCCACTAATGGAGAGGAAGGGATTGCGCGGGTCGAGAACGAAAAATTTGATCTTGTGCTAACCGATCTCAAAATGCCCCGTAAAAGCGGGTTGGATGTGCTCCGAGCGGTAAAAGAAACCGATAGCCGTACTCCTGTTATTCTGATGACGGCCTTCGGCACCGTGGAAGATGCGGTCGAAGCGATGAAAGACGGCGCATTTGACTTCATCACCAAACCGTTTGATCCAGATCATCTGGTTTTGCTGATCCGGCGCGCGTTGGAAAAGATACACCTCGCCACGGAAAATCTACTTCTTAAAGAAGCCGCAGAATACCGCCATGGGCTACCCACAATCATCGGTAAAAGTACTGCCATGGAGCATGTCAGCCAGATGATCCAGCAAGTTGCCCCCAGTGATACTACCATCCTGATTATGGGCGAAAGCGGCACCGGCAAAGAACTGTTTGCCCGCGCGATCCACTCCCTTAGCCCCCGCCATGACAATCCCTTTGTGGCAATCAATTGTGCGGCAATTCCCCGCGAGTTGTTGGAAAGCGAATTGTTTGGGCATGAAAAAGGTGCTTTCACTAGCGCTATTGGGCAAAAAATCGGTAAATTTGAACTCGCGGGCAATGGGACAATCTTTTTGGATGAAATCGGTGATATGGATTTAGCATTACAGGCAAAACTACTGCGCGTATTGCAAGAACGGGAATTTGAACGGGTGGGCAGTAGCAAACTCATCCCGATGCGGGCACGGATCATTGCCGCTACCAATCAAAACCTACAAGCGAAGATGGAGGAAAAGCATTTCCGTGAAGACCTCTACTACCGGATTCATGTCTTCCCCATCACCATTCCCCCACTTCGAGATCGGTTGGAGGATGTGCCTTTATTGGCACAATACTTTGTTGATAAGTACCGGCAGGAAATGAAAAAACCCATTGAAGGCTTGAGCAAAGGTGCTTTACAAAAATTACAACAGTATCACTACCCGGGTAATGTCCGTGAACTGCAAAATACCATCGAACGCGCGGTGATCTTATGCAACAGCTCCCAGATTGAGAGCCAACATATCTTGATCCAAGCAAGCCAACGTTCTACCCCCCCATTAGCCGGTTTTAAGGCAACCAAAGGCGAATCGCTGAAAGCGTTTAGTACCAAAGCCATGCAACAAGTAGAAGCAAACTACATCCGGGAGGTATTGGCTCAAACTGGTGGTAACAAAACCCAAGCAGCAAAAGTACTCCAAGTGAGCTATAAAACTTTACTCACTAAAATCAAAGATTATGGCTTGGAATAACCCCTCCCCACCTTTACCTTTGGTGACCGTAGGATTAAATGGTGTTATGATAAGACAGGATGCGCTTCGCCAAGGGACAACAACCGTTTTGTATCTGGCACTGGATACCTCTCAGTTATGGGGACAATACGGCATTGTCCGACTCTCCGTTATTTACCGTGGG
>RFFQ01000156.1 GCA_003697105.1 Gemmatimonadota bacterium
ACCGGTGCCAATCCAGCCAATTTTAGAAGTTGAAGTGAGTTGGTGCATCGTAATGCTCCTTCCAAAAAATATTTAAGACAAAAATGAGTTAATTTATAGACGGCATCCCATCTGGTAAAACAACCGCTCTATCACTGAAAGAATAAAACGTGAATAAATGATACTCATAGCAAGAGCGTAACATCCCTAAAGACAATGTCACCAGTATAAATAAAAAAATTCAACGGGGCAACTACCCAATGTGGGGTATAAATTAGAGTCGGTAAACAATATGTCCGCCAAATTTTCGGATTTGAAAGATTTATCTAGCGGTAACATGTTGAAAATAAAACTGTTACGGAACTTAACCACCTTAATTTCAAGATATTGGTAAAAAAGGTTGACAAACTCAATTTTATATTTATATTTCGCCATATAACGAAACAAAGAGGTAACCCATGCGGCACATAACAAAACTTTTTAAAGCCCTTTCCGACCCCAATCGGTTGCGGATTTTAAAGATGCTGGAGACAAAACCCCTTTGTGTGTGCGAGATCACAACGGTGTTGAATCTGGCACCATCGACGGTTTCCAAACATCTTTCCATCTTGCGAGATACCGGCTTGATTACCGATGAGAAAGACGGAAAATGGGTGAACTATTCTCTGACAACCAACCCCACCGATGCCTATGTGGCGGAAATACTGCCATTGATCCGCCATTGGCTGAATGAGGATGACACCATCCGGCAAGATCGATCCCACGCGGCTGGCGCAGACCGCATGATGATTTGTTGCTAATTTTTTTATCTTTTCATTTCGTTATATGGCGAAATATAAATATGTTATGGGTACGTTGAGGAGGGATTTTCTCATGCCGAATTCGGTTCAACTCAAGCAGATTGTCAAAGAAAAATATGCCCGCATTGCCGCTACATCCACCTCCTGCGGTTGCGGTTGCAGTGCTTCCGATAGCGATCCTCTTAATATGAGTGAAGATTACTCGCATCTGGAAGGCTACACCATAGATGCCGATTTAGGCTTAGGGTGCGGCATACCGGCTAAATTTGCCAATATCAACACGGGTGATGTGGTTCTCGATCTCGGCTCAGGGGCAGGTAATGATGTCTTTGTGGCGCGAGCACTTGTTGGCGAAGCTGGATATGTCATTGGTATAGATATGACCCCTGAGATGATCGATAAAGCGAATCGACATAATACCAAGTTGGGATACCAAAATGTGGTGTTCCGGCTAGGGGATATTGAAAACCTGCCGGTAGAAGACAACCGTGTGGATGTGATAATTAGCAACTGTGTGCTAAACCTCGTTCCAAATAAGCGCCGCGCTTTTGCCGAAATGTTCCGGGTGCTAAAACCGGGGGGTCATTTTTGTGTATCCGATATTGTCACATCGGGTGACCTGCCGCCCCGCTTAAAAAAAAGCGCGGAAATGTACGCCGGTTGTGTCGCGGGTGCGGTTCAAAAAGAGGTGTACCAGCAACTGATAACGGAAGCGGGTTTCACTCAGGTAGAGATCAAAGAAGAACGCCGTATCCCCCTCGACCCGGGTATGTTAAAGGAACTTTTGACCGGTCCAGAGCTTCTTGATTTTCAACACGGGAAAAACGGCATTTACAGCATCACCGTGTACGGAATGAAATGAGAAGAAAATCAACTCCGTGCTAAGAAGCCCATGGGGGGACTCGGCGTATTTTAAGTCACGTGTGTTCGGATAAATGGGAGACGGTACCGATGGATTGGAAAGACGAAATAAAGCCTCTTTTTTGGCTACTGGTAATTTTCGGTCTGGCGTATTTCATGCCGGTCGGGCAGAATCGCTTTGATCAAGCAATTTTGGAAGCCTTTGCGTTAACCAAATGGTACGCTCGTGAGCATGTTCTACTCTGTTTAGTCCCCGCATTTTTTATTGCCGGGGTGATTTCTGTGTTTGTCAGTCAAGCCGCGGTCATCAAGTATTTTGGGGCAGGCACAAAAAAGTGGCTCTCGTATGCGGTTGCCTCGATTTCAGGGACGGTATTAGCGGTCTGTTCGTGTACCATTTTACCGCTGTTTGCCGGGATTTATAAACGGGGCGCTGGGATTGGTCCTGCCACCGCTTTTTTGTATTCCGGACCGGCGATCAACATTTTGGCGATCATCCTCACCGCGCGAATTTTGGGCGCAGAGTTAGGTATTGCCCGTGTAGTGGGTGCGGTATTGTTCAGCGTGATTATCGGCTTATTGATGCACTTGATCTACCTCAAAGAAGAGCAAACGAAAGCCGCTTTACAAGCCACCATGCCCGAACCGGAAGAATCACGCCCGCTATGGCAGACCACGTTCCACTTTTTTGTGCTGGTGGCGATTTTGGTGTTCGCCAACTGGGGTAAGCCCGCCAGTGAAAGCGGCTTATGGGCATTTCTCTACCAGAATAAGTGGAGCATCACGGCGGGGTTTAGCCTCTTGCTGATGTTCTCGCTGACATTTATTCTGCGGATCAACGGGTTACACGTAATTTTGGGAGGAATCCCTGTCATTATTGGGGTGATGTTGTACCCGCAGCAGCCATTGATTCCGTTTGTGATGGGGACAATCAGTCTCAGCGTGCTGTTATCAATCCATGAAGGTGAACCGGCGGAATGGATGGACGCTACATGGGGATATACCAAGCAGATTATGCCGTTACTGGCGGCAGGTGTGCTAGCCGCCGGATTTTTGCTGGGTTCACCGGAAGGCGGGCAAGGTGTTATTCCTAATGAATGGGTAGCGAATTTGGTCGGGGGAAACTCTTTTTTTGCTAACTTTTTTGCCTCAATCGTTGGGGCATTTATGTATTTCGCCACGCTAACGGAAGTACCGATTGTGCAAGGGTTGATTAATAGTGGGATGGGCAAAGGTCCGGCGCTGGCGTTGTTACTGGCGGGCCCGGCACTCTCTCTGCCCAACATGTTAGTCATTCGTAGCGTGATCGGTACGCAAAAAACAATCATTTTTGTCACGTTGGTGGTGGTCATGGCAACGATTAGTGGAATGGCTTTTGGCGCCTTTAGCTAATCGACCTGAATAGGAGGTGTTAGCATGTTATATCCCCTAATTTTTGCTATCATTTTCATCGCTTCATTTTTATTCGCCATGCTGGGATTGGGTGGCGGCATGGTCTATGTGCCTGTGCTCAAATGGGCCGGATTTTCGGTCAAGGAAGTTGCCATTCCACTGGGTTTACTGCTCAATGGTCTCAACACCTTGCTGGCTCTGATCCCCTTTGCCCGCAAGAAGTTAGTGGACTGGAAAGGCGGTTCGGCCATGGCAATAGCAGCTTTGGTCTGTGCCCCAATTGGCGCTTATACCGCGCAATTTGTACCGGTTAAGCAATTGCTGATTCTGTTTTCCATCGCTGTGCTCGTTGCCGCCTTTCGGATGCTTCTTTTTTCCCGCAACCCGGAGCCGGAGGCGATGATGTCACTGGCCAAAAGGTCGGCTATCGGCGCCGGCGTGGGCGCTCTGGCCGGGTTTGCCGGCGGACTGCTGGGCATCGGCGGCGGCTTCATCATCGCCCCGATCCTGATGTGGATGGGCTACAAGACTAAAAAAGCGGCGGCGACAACGGCGTATGTGGTAACGTTCTCGTCTTTTTCCGGCTACCTGGGCCACATGGCGGAAGGTCATTTCAACTGGCCGCTGACCATCGGCGTGGTCATTGCGGTCATCGCCGGCTCGCAGTTGGGCGGCTCGTTTATGTCCACCAAAGCGAATCCCAAATGGGTGAAGCGAATTTACGCGGTCGTGCTGCTGGCGATTGCGATCAAACTCATATGGGGTGTTATTGCATCCTGATTATCAGCATCTCACCAAAATTTAAAAACCTTCAACATAAGGAGAAGTAGAAATGATGAATCCAGAAGACTGGCTCGAATTCGGACAGAAATTTCACGGGCACAAATGCCCGGCCATGCCGATGGGTCTGCGGGTCGCGGCGGCGGCCATGAATGCCCTCGGTGTTGAACGCACCGGTGACAGCGCTATCCTGGCCCTGCTGGATCTGGGCGAAGACCACTGCGCCACCTGTTTTGCTGACGGCGTGCAGGTCATCAGCGGCTGCACGATGGGCAAGGGCAACATCAAAAAGACGCACAAGGGCAAGTGGGCGTTGACCCTAATCGACAAGAAGACGAAAAAGGCCGTGCGGGTGACACCCAAAGCTGAGGCCATGCTGGCCAACAAGAAAACCTCGTTCTTCAAAGACTACCGGGAAAAAGGCGTGCCGCCCACCAAAGTGCCGGACGATGTGGTGCAGCCGCTGGTGGAAAAGGTCATGGGTGCCCCGGACGACATGCTTTTAAATATCTCTGAAGTTTTTGACGTTGATTACCAGGATCCGCCGCATAGCTTTGCCAGTTTTGTCTGCGAGGAATGCGGCGAAATGGTGGTGGAACAATACGGCCGGATCAAGGGCGACCATAAAGTGTGTATCGACTGCGCAGCAAAATAGATTTATTACCCAACCCTGTCAGCGTTTAAAACGCTGACAGGGATATAAAAAGGAAAATGCCATGAGCCACAATCCTCATCACCATACGCCGGTATCGGGTTGGCGGCTGCTGGTCACCATGCTGCTTAATTTCGCTATCACCATTGCAGAGATTATCGGCGGGATCATGTCCGGCAGTCTGTCACTGATTTCGGACGCGCTGCACAATTTCAGCGACGGCCTGTCCATCGTTATCAGCTATGCTGCCCTGCGTCTGGCCGGGCGACCGTTTTCCCAACGCCATACCTTTGGGTTAAAGCGGGCGGAAATATTTGCGGCGGTCATCAACGCTACCGTGCTGGTGATGATTTCGTTGTATCTGTTTTACGAGGCCGTCCTGCGATGGCTTCACCCGGAGCCGGTGCATGGTCAGTTAATGACGATTGTGGCTCTCATCGGGCTGACTGCCAACGTGGTCGGCGTTCTCCTGCTGAAAAAGGATTCGGCGGGCAGCCTTAACATCAAATCAGCTTATTTGCATCTGCTCAGCGACGCGGTGTCTTCGGTCGGGGTCATCCTGGGCGGTTTGGCGATTTATTGGTGGGATGTTTTTTGGCTGGACCCGCTGTTGACGATCCTGATTGGGGTGTATATCATCAAAGAGAGTTTGGCGATTCTGCGGGAGGCTTTTCATGTGCTGATGGAAGGCGCCCCTCTGCATATCACGCTGGAAAAGGTAAAAACGGCTGTCGAAGCACTGAAAGACGTCAACGATATTCACCATGTGCATGCGTGGACTGTTGGCGAAAATGACGCTCATTTAGAAGCCCACATCAATATTGTGGACATGCCGGTGAGCGAAACGACCGTTCTGCGGCAAAGAATTAGCTCGATCCTGCATGATCAATTTGGCATTGAACATGTCACCCTGCAATTTGAATGTAACCAATGCCCGAATGTGGGATTGATCCATTCGGGTCATCATCATTCTTAACTCGTTAAAAAAGGAGTCTGACAATGGAAGTCAAAATCCTGGGCACGGGCTGCCCCAAATGCCAAAAACTAGCTCAAATGGTCACCGACGTGGCCAAGAAGAACAACATCACCATCGACATGGAAAAAGTTACCGAGATTGACGACATCATGGCCTACAATATCATGATGACGCCGGGTCTGGTGATCAATGGCGAAGTGAAAAGCGCGGGCAAACTGCCCAAAAACGACCAAATCCTGACCTGGCTCAAGGAGGGGTAAATGTATCGTTATATTTCAGCCTTTTTGATGCTGTTGCTTGTTTTCGGTTTAGCCTGTAGCCAGACCGACCACACTGAATCACAACAGAAAGTGGATACGGCCCAACCATCAACGGTCAAGGAAGCCGTTTCCGAAGCGCCGGTAACTCAATCCGACACGACCGCCGTTGTTGACAGCACGGGCGCGGCAGTAACTAAAACCATCGCAATGATCACCTTCATCGAACTCGGATCGGTGAATTGCATACCGTGCAAAAAAATGCAGCCGGTGATGAAATCCATCGAGAAAAAGTATGCCGGTCAGGTGGAAGTGATTTTTTACGATGTTTGGAAGGAGCCGGAACGGGGAAAAGAATTTGGCATTAAGATGATTCCAACCCAGGTATTTTTGGATCCGGAAGGTACGGAACTCTTGCGGCATCAGGGATTCTTCCCGGAAGAACAGATTGATGAATTTTTGCAATCCAAAGGCTTAAAAGTCGTGGAGGTACCTTCCACATGATTATGGACTGGTTTTCTCGGCTGACCCTAGCGATGGAGGGCAGTTTTGGTTTGGCGTGGGTTGCCGCATTTATCTGGGGCATATTGAGCATTTTGCTCAGCCCTTGCCACCTGTCGAGTATCCCATTGGTGATTGGCTTTATCAATACACAAGGCAAGATCACGCTCAAGCGCACCTTCACCTTATCGCTGATGTTTTCCATCGGGATTTTAATTACCATTGCCGGCATCGGCGTGATCACGGCGTTGATGGGACGAATGCTGGGTGATATTGGGCGCTGGGGCAACATCGTGGTTGCAGGTGTCTTTTTTGTGATAGGTTTGTATTTGTTGGATGTTATAAAATTGGAGTGGAGTAGTTTTGCTCCTACCACCACCCAGTTACGCGGTATTCCGGCGGCGGTTGTTCTGGGTTTGCTCTTCGGGGTCGGCTTGGGTCCTTGTACCTTTGCCTACATGGCACCGGTGTTGGGTGTGGTGTTTCAACTCGCTTCTACGGAGATTATCAAAGCCATCTTGTTATTATTTGCTTTTGGTATTGGACACTGTGCGGTGATCGTCCTGGCTGGGACATTAACAAAATGGGTACAATCTTATCTGAATTGGTCGGAAGAATCTACGGTAACCATCTGGATCAAGCGCATTTGCGGCATACTGGTGATATTCGGAGGCGTATATCTGATTTATACCACAAGTTAAATGAGGTGAACGATGACACGGATACTAATGTTATGGATAGGGTTGTTGGGGAGCGTCACGTTAGGTTTCGCGACGGAATCCCCCCTAATCCCTTTGCGGGATCAATTGGGACAGATTCAAGTCTCATTAGCTATGAACAAGATACCGGAAAAACATCAAATCCTAACACTAAGCACGTATATTGACCAATTAACGGCGGATGATCTATCACAATGGGCGGTATGTGATCATCCCAAGTCCGAATTAGATGCGTTTCAAACGGTATTTGAGTCATTTCGCGAGATGTACCAGACGCACTCTTCGGCAGATACGCTTTTAAGTGCATTTAAACCGGTCACTCAATCCTATAACCGTTTATTTGGGCGCCATTTGCATAATCAGATCAAAACGGCCGAAAAACCGAAAATTATCCTCTTTTCGACCTCCGTTTCGTGCGAATGTACGCTGAAAGCGGCGGCTGAAAATGAGGTAGCCGTCCAGAAATTTTACCAAGATTATCCCCACATTGCCGATTATGTCATTATTGATGCCTTTTATGAAACAGCATTACGCGATACCTACCAAATCCATTTTTTACCGGTGGCGGTTGTTTTAGATCGTGACGGGACCGAAATGGAACGATATGTTGTGGAAGATTTTTTGTATCCAGAACTTGAAGTCTTACTCACATCCACCCCATAATCAGAGAGGTTTAAAACATGATAGAACCCCCCTTGCGCATCCTTATTTTGTGTACGGGCAATTCGTGCCGTAGCCAGATGGCAGAGGGATTTTTACGCTCATTTGATAACCGGTTAGCTGTTTTTTCCGCGGGCACCGCTCCCGCCGTGCGGGTTCACCCCAAAGCGGTGCAAGTGATGCAGGAAGCCGGGATCGATTTGAGTAAACACTATCCCAAAACGGTCAATTCGTTTATCGATCAGGCATTTGATTATGTGATCACGGTTTGCGGGCATGCGCAGGAGACTTGCCCAGTGTTTACCGGACAGGTCAAACAGCGGTTACACATCGGATTTGATGATCCGGCAACAGCGACCGGTACTGAAGAAGAAATATTGGCGGTTTTCCGCCGGGTTCGGGATGAAATTCAAGATCAATTTTTCCATTTTTATACAAACCATATCACATCCAAAAAGGGAAGTTGAGATGAGTGCATTAACAAAAAAGCTATCCATTGTCGACCGGTATCTCACGTTATGGATTTTCCTGACAATGTTTGTGGCGGTTAGCATTGGCTATTTTGTGCCCGCCATTGCTCAGTTTTGGGACACCTTTAAGGTCGGCACGACGAACATTCCGATTGCTATCGGTTTAATCTTGATGATGTATCCACCCCTTGCCAAAGTGAAGTACGAGGAATTACCGGTGGTGTTTCGCAATGTTCGCTTGTTGGTCTTATCACTGATTCAAAACTGGATTGTTGGACCCTTTGTCATGTTCTTTCTGGCAATTCTCTTTCTGCCGGACAAACCGGAAATGATGGTCGGGGTGATTCTAGTGGGATTAGCCCGGTGCATTGCCATGGTGCTGGTATGGAACGATCTGGCAAAAGGCGATAGCGAGCTTGCGGCGGGATTGGTCGCTTTTAACGCCATTTTTCAGGTCTTCTTGTACTCGGTTTATGCCTATATCTTCATTACGGTGTTGCCGCCGTTGTTTGGCTTAAAAGGTGCCATCGTGAAAGTTTCCATTGGTGAGATTGCCATAACGGTCTTAATTTATCTGGGTATCCCGTTCGTTGCTGGGATGCTCACCCGCGCGATTCTGGTGAACGTGAAAGATAAGGATTGGTATCACCAGCAATTTATTCCCAAATTATCCCTAGTTACTCCGGTGGCATTGCTGTTTACGATCTTTGTCATGTTTTCCCTGAAGGGTGACTCCATTGTCAAGCTCCCGTTAGATGTGATTCGAGTCGCCATTCCCTATACGGCTTATTTTGCGGTGATGTTTTTTATAACCTTTTTTGCCGCGAAAAAGATTGGCGCCAACTATGCGCAAACCACTACCGTTTCCTTCACGGCGGGTAGTAACGATTTTGAGCTGGCGATTGCCGTTGCCGTGGCAGTTTTTGGCATTAACTCTCCGGCGGCATTTGCCACAGTCATTGGACCGTTGGTTGAAGTGCCCGTACTGATTATGCTGGTCAATGTGGCGCTTTGGTTTCAGCGGAAATGGGTTGGCGGCACAAATACCACCAACACACACTAACCCCGAACCTACCAGCGACCTTTTCCAGTGGAACGGCAATCCGATCTTACATTAAAACGGGGTTGCCGTTCCACTTGCGATTTCCTCAGATTTCCATTTGACAATTTTTCCCTCTCTGTGATATGCTCCGCAATCATCTTCATCATTAAATTTTCAGGAAAGGAGCAGTGTATGAATCCTACATTAATCGGGTTTATCCTTTATTTGGTGTTGATGGTTGGCGTCGGGTTATGGACATATACCCGCACTAAAACGCATGAAGACTTTTTGCTAGGTGGGCGGAGACTGAACCCGTGGGTGATTGCCTTTTCGGAGCGGGCATCCGGGGAGTCCGCTTGGTTGCTGTTGGGTTTACCGGGCGCAGCGCTGGCGGTGGGTCTGGGCGAAACATGGACGGTGATTGGTTGTGTCGCGGGGATCATTATCTCATGGATATTCATCGCGCAGGGTCTCCGTGCCGATAGCGAAAAATACAACGTCCTCACTCTACCGGAATATTTTGCCCAAAAATTTGGCAAAGAGAACGAGATCGCGTTGCGCGTGATCCCCACCCTGATTATCCTCTTTTTTTACACGTTTTACATTGCGGCACAGTTTAGCGGCGCGGGTAAAGCGCTCAATGTCACATTTGGTATTCCGGTCGAAATGGGGATGGTTATTGGAGCAGTGATCATTGTGACCTACACTCTGATGGGCGGCTTTGCCGCGGTTGCCTTCACAGATGTGGTACAAGCGGTTTTGATGCTGGGAACGGTTGTCATTTTGCCCATTATTGGATTTGTAACATTGCAGGAGGCGCACGGTTCGATAACAGAAGCGCTTTGTGCCACAAATGCAACGCTCTGTTCTTGGACGTCCGGCGTGAGTGGTTGGGCGGCGGTCGCCGTGGTCATCGGGGGGTTGAGCTGGGGTTTCGGATATATGGGACAACCTCACCTTATCATCCGTTACTTAGCCATGCGCACACCGGAAGATGCGAAATTTGCCCGCCCGATTGCCTTTGCGTGGGCGATACCGGCATTTACCGGTGCATTTCTCATCGGATTTGTGGGTGTCGGATTATATGGCACAGAACAGTTCGCTGCCGATCCTGAGCAAATCATGCCTTACATGGCAACCCATCTCCTGCCGGCATGGCTCGCCGGTATTTTCATCTCCGGTGCAATTGCGGCAATGATGTCCACAGCGGATTCCCAAATTTTGGTGATGACCTCCGCCATTACCGAAGATATTTACAACCGTCTCTTGGGCAAAACACCTACCCAATCCCAGTTGGTGTTGATTTCCCGTATTGCCACCTTATTAATTGGGGTGTTTGCGTTTATACTTGCCTATTTTAGTCAGGAGTTGGTTTTCCAACTGGTCAGTTATGCTTGGTCGGGGTTGGGTGCCTCGTTTGGTCCCATTATCCTCTTCTCGCTTTTTTGGAAAAAATTGACCCGCGAAGGGGTTCTGGCCGGTATGCTGGTGGGGTCGATCTCTACCGTGCTTTGGCGCAATATCGCCGATCTCCAAGCCATGGTCACCGAGCGATTTGCCAGTTTTGTGCTGGCAGTGATCGCGATATGGGTGGTTTCTCTACTGACTCAGAAAAACTCGAATAAGAGTAAGGCTTGACAACCCCGCACAAAAGGTGTATTTAACTCCCGCAATTGGGTATCCCTGCCATACTGGTGGGGATTTTTTCGTGAATGGATTCAAGTTTTAGGAAGCAACCATGTCTATCTTTTATCCAGAACCGCATCAAAAGGTGTTACTGCTGGAAAATATTCATCCCCGGGCGGCAACAGCGTTTGAAGCCGCCGGTTATCACGTCCAACAATTGGCACATAGCCTTTCCCCATCGGAATTGATAGATCAGGTATCCGATGTTTCGATTTTAGGGATTCGCTCGAAAACAAAAATTACGACGGATATTCTCGATCACGCGCCGCAGTTGAAGGCAATTGGTGCGTTTTGTATTGGTACGGATCAGATCGATTTAATGGCCGCGATGCAAAAGGGAGTTTGTGTCTTCAATGCCCCGTATAGTAGTACGCGCAGTGTGGTGGAATTGACCCTCGCAGAAATGATCTGTCTATTGCGGGGTGCCTTTGACCGCAGTATGAA
>RFFQ01000157.1 GCA_003697105.1 Gemmatimonadota bacterium
ATTCGAGGTGTAGCGTCACCGGTACAAGTGGGGAATATGTGGCTTTTCTTTCTGACCGTTTATTCCAACGAGGTGGTGGGTGAGATGATTCATTTTCAAACCTACGTATACGCCTTTGATGCGGTGGTACCGGTCATTGAGACTATCGAATTTGAGGCAAATCAGGTTATTGGGTCACCCACTGACCCCTTTGAATGGCACGCGGTCTATGTTCATTTACGTTTACCGGATCAATTTACCATTGTTGCTGAAAATGATCGAGTTCAGGAGGAATGTTTTGAGGTATGTGTGACCGATCCCTACTTCACGGTAGAAGGGTTTGAGATTCTCAATACTCCCGTGACGGTTTATTTCTTGGAAGCAGGGGGGGTTCGGATGGATGTACCGGATTTTATTCAGGTGGATTATCCTTCCACTTTTCAGGAGTGTGCTTCCGTCTGTTTTCAGTTGAATGCGGGAGATTCACGGTTGCCGGATGACGGTGTTGTTACGCTCTCTGGAAATGTGGAATTTCGTAGCGAAAATGTTGACTCGGCGGGTGTTTCTGCGCCACTGGCGGTACATGTGCTACCGGATGTAGCCGGATCTACTTTGATTTTACTGGGCGATTTGGATGATCTAGAACTGATTGATTTGTGGCCCGTGGGTGACTTTAGCCGGGATGATTGTGTGGATGGGTTCGATTTGCTGACGATGTTGTTTGCCTACAACTCGGAGCCGGGTGATGTCAATTGGAATCCGGTATGTGATGTTGCGTTAACTGGCTATAGCAACCGATTAGGGCACGATGGGCGTATCGATTTTTATGATTTATTACGTTTTGCGGTCTATTACGGGCAGGGGGATTGTGGGCGCGCCTATTTTCCGCCAGTACCACTGGACGGAGCCGATTCTGAATAACACTGATTTCCATGCTGTAACCGGCATTCTGTACCCTAAAAACCGTAACGTATGAGGGTGTAAGGTGTTACTGTGGTGGGACAAAGGGATCCTCCTTCCCCTCCGTGAGGTTCCCTTACCCACCACTCCCGTACCCCCCCTTACGGGTATTGAGTTGTAACGTTTTCCGGCGATTGAAATCGAGGTTACATATGGCGTAGCCTCTGGTTTCAAGGTGTCAAAACGCCGTGCTTGTGTTCTGAATTACTGTTCACTGCTTACGGCTTATCACCCATTTACCGCTCTGTCCACGCCATGATTTCGTAATTGCGGTGGTCTTCTTCGGGCTCAATTTGCATCCGTATGACGGCTTCAATCCGGCGTACTGCCCGGCTTTTTTGTCCGGTCACTTCGGCTTCAATAATACAACGGGGCAAATCCATGTTTTTGAGGGTATATGCGAGCAAATATTGTGAGTCGAGTTTGGTGGGCACGTCGGAGGAGAGGGCACCAGAACCGGCGATCATCTCTACGTAGCCATCTCCATCTAAGTCATGAAGAGCGACTCCGCCATAAAAGGAAGGGGCGGATTCCTCCTCAAAGGCGATCCGCAAATAGGTGCCTAACATGGTGCCACTGGTATAATCAAAGTCAAGCACGACAAGATGGGATGCGGTATTAAAGAGTGTTCCGTAAACCATTTCCAATTCCGGGTCATTATCCAAATTACGGAAGTTGATAGGACCGGTAATTGATTCTCCAACGGGTTCGGTCATGCTATAGACTTCCACATAGGCACCGACACCCGTGATCAGATTGATATTATCCACGGCAGTGGAGGTTTCCCACGGCTCCCAGTCGAGCGCATCTCCGGCAGTTCCACCGGCAAATGCGTCATCATAGCTGATGTGAAAGGCTTTGATCTCTCCATTTGCCTCCACGATGATTTCTGGAATGCTATCGGTATCCATATCGATATTGAAAACCTCAATAGGGAGGGTCATGCACGGGTCTTGTGTGGTAGTGTTGACCGGAATCCGCACATCATTGATGGTAATCGTCATATCGTTACGCCCTTGATCATCAAGGACCACCAGATAGCCATCAGTTGATCCGAAAATGACTTCTTTATCGCCATCCAGTTCGTTGTTAGCATCAATATCAACATCGGCAACGGAGGGTTGGGGGTTGTAAAAGGCGGTTTTGGGTAGAAAGTGGTCGTCATCCGTAAAATCACCGCTGGCGTTTTTGTTTTCCATTCCTACCGGATAGCGCCACCGTTCCTGCCAAGTGTTGTCATATTCATCAAAACAGAAGATAAAATAGCCATTACTGGCGATAATCTCATTGGCGTGATCTGCTCCGACCCGTGAGCCCCCGTTGACATCGGCAAACACCGGACGGCTATGGGCATAACCGATATAGCTAACGCCAGAATCATCCGTAAACTTGGGGATTTGTACTTGATCGATTACCGTACCGTCATCTTCCAAAATGACAAGCTCTGCCGCCGTTGCTGTTAAAGCGATAAATGCCACTTCGCGGTTGGGTTCATCAAGGGGAACCCATTCCCGGTTGACCGGATCGTATCCCCACTCGTCACTATCAATCTCACCGGTAGTGGGTTCGGCGTAGTAGCCGTTCAGGTTGTAATCAACGCTACCGGAACCGGCGTATGTCCAATTTTGGCTGCCATCGGGGGCAAAGCAATAGAGCGTATTGCCACCTACCACCAGCAATTCTACAGTGCCATCATTATCTAAATCTTCAACCACTATTCCGCCGTAGATTTCACCGATGGCGCTGGCAAAAACCGGTTGTGATGGGTGCGGCTCCAATTGGTAGCGCACCATTGTTTTGCCGTAATTATTTTGATATTCGGCCAACTGGTAAATGTAGCGGTAAATATTACCCTGATCGGTGGCAACTAGCACATCCATTTCACCGTCATCATCTAAATCCAATACCACGGGTTGACCCCAGATGTTATCTTCACCCATTTCTACCAGCGAAACATAAGGCGATTTATCGTCAATCGGGTTACTGGCGGGGATGTACTTAGTGGGGATGCGATAGATTGATAGCTCCACATCAAAATTTTCGGCGGAACCGGAACTATCAATGAGAGTGTAAGTGGTATCGATGCGCCCGCCGTTGATCATGACCTGTTCGTAGGTGTCCGGGTAACCATCCGGCGGGTTGTCACTATCTACGCCGTGCAAAAATTCATAAACGTAATCATCCAGAATGGTTTCGGTCTGATAAAATGCCCGCACCCCGACGGATTCAATGAAACTGCTCTCCGGCTCTATCCCGGACATGATCAAAAATGCCGTGCCGAGCAGGGACATAATGACCAGTGCCATCAAAACAATGATAAACGCGGAACCGTTTTGTTGATTTAGATGATCCATGATCCAGACCATATGATTAGGGTTGGCATGTTTTATTACCTCTGTTATTCACACAATTTCCGCTACAGCATTCGTTATTGTTTTTGCAGGGGTCTCCGTTTGCCACACAACTGGCGGCGTCATTGTCCACGATGGTAATGGTGGCGGTTGAGGGTGAACCGACGGTATAACCGGTTCCGGCGTCCAGTTGTAAAACAACGGTCTCGTCACCTTCATCATCGGCATCATCATTAACCGAAATGGTAAGGGTTGTGGTTAGGTCTCCTGCCAGAATAGTGGCGAAGCCGGTCACCGTAAAATCAGACCCTTCCGTGGCGGTTGAACTACCGCTATTGAAACTGTAACCGATTGTTAAATTTGAGGTGGGCGCGCAGGACGCGGTAATGCGCATAGACCCGTCGGTGGCAGGCTCTGCACCGTTGGTTAAAGCGGAAAGTGTCACAATAATCGCACAATCATCGCTTTCGATGGTGACCATGTCTGAACTGGCAGAGGGATTCACATTGTAATCTGGCGTATCAACCAGCGCTAAGGTGAGGGTTTCATTTGCTTCTTCATCACTGTCATCTAACGCGGAAATCACGATAACCAGCGAATCCACGCCGGAGATGTTGTAAGTATTGGTATTGAGATGATCCAGAGTATAACCGGTACCATTGATGGTAGCACTATAATCACTAAATTGTACCAGACCGGCCGAGGCGAGAGCATCAAAATCGACATAGCTTGGTGTGCCGTTTGTCCAGCGGATGATAAACGTCCCGGATGTTGGTCCGGCTTCGGTGGCGATGGGATCGGTGGCTTCGATACTGACGAGCGGGTCGGTGGCGTCATTATCCACAATAGTGACGGTGGCGGAAGCCGGTGTGCCGATTTCATACCCCGTGCCGGCGGCTAACTTCAATGTTACCACTTCATTGCCTTCATCCAGTGTATCATGATTCGGGGTGATCGGGATTGTTGCGGAAGCACTCCCTGCTGGAATGGTTACGCTAGTACCAATGTTGGTATAATCGATCCCCGTGGTTGCTGTATTGCTGGCAGAATTATCAATGGTAAAATTAACCGGAAGCGGGTCGGTTGCGGTACAAACCGTTCGGGTCACGGTAAACAGTCCGACGGTTTCATCGCCACTGGTACCGTCGGTGGGTTCGGCGGCATTTGCGGTGGCGGCGATGGTGACAACACAGTCGTTATCACCGATGGTCAGCGTGGCGGAAGATGAACCGCCACCTAAATCATAGTCATTTCCAGAATCGATCAGGGTGAGAATCACCGTTTCATCCCCTTCGCCAAGGGCATCATCAATGACCGAAACCGGAATTGTGACGGATGAACTGCCGGAACTCATGCTCACGCTGCCGGATAGTGCCGTATAATCAGACCCATTTGTGGCACTGCCGGAAACGGTATAAGTGACACTAATTGTATTTCGTAACAGGCAACTGCCGCTGGTGCGAACGGTGAATACGCCGTTGTCAGGTCCGGTTTCGCTGGCGTTGCCATCAGTGACTTCTACGTAGATATCGGGTCGGGGTTGGGGGCATTGTGTTCCGCCGCCGCCACTACTGCCGCCACCGCCGCTGCTACCGCACGTGCCCGGACAACTGGGATTTTCGATCACGACGACTTCATCTACACAAATTCCGCCGGAACCACTTTGACCGGGGTCGAATCCAAAGCGCCCCCAGCCGAGGCTGGCAATCGCGTCATAATCGCTGATATTGGCGGACTTGACATTATCTTTGTGGAAAAACCAATCGCACCGGTCATCCGGTAGAGATTCGCCATTTTCGCGCCAGATATGCCCGTAAATACGGTTGGAATCTGCACAGACGGTGACCGCCATGTTGCCCCATTCCCCGGTACTAAAATAGCCGTTAGACGCATTGCTACTCAAAGAGGCTTTGTAGTTACTGCCATTCACGCGACCTTCCAGTGCTAACCCGCTATTTCCTTGATAAGACATTCGGGCCCAGTTGTTTTCATCCTGATACCAAAAGGTGAGCGCCGTTTGCGGGGCGGAGCCGCCATCCAACCCTTTCCATTTGAAATTCATCATAATGGTGTAATCGGTGTTGGTATTGGCATCAAAGGAGCTGGAGTCTCCCCAGACGGTCTGCAAGCCGCTACCATGATAACACCGGAAATAGGAATTTCCTTCGGCACAAATGGGTTTTCCATCCAGACCTAAAGGATAGGTGACACCGGTAATGGGGTCGGTACAACAACTGCTGGGGTCGCAACTGGAATCATCACAATCAACGCAGTCATAGGTAATTTCCCATTCAGCACCTTTATCATCCCAGTTGGATTCATCGACAAAATTGTCATAGGCTAAACTGGGTAGATTGTCCCACTGGCAGCCGCCCAAACAACTGGTTGTATCGGCTTCATAGGCGGTTTCACAATCGATGTACGCTTGGCGGGAGACCATTGATGATCTGCCGGTGGTATCGACCACCCGCACCACCAGTTGGCCATCCATAGCGGCGCAACAGAAGCCGAAATAATCATAGGGGTCAAAATCCAATTGGCTGCCGATATAGTACACTTCGGCACTATCAATCGTGCCTGTTTCGCCGCCAAAATCGTAAGACCCTTTTCCTTGTAAATCGCTGATATATGCACTCAAATCGACGGTATCTCCCGCGGCACTTACCCAATAGACTTCAATGCTGTCAATGCCGGCATCTTCATCATACAAGTTCAGGGTCATACTGTATGGGGTACCACAATAGAGTGTATCGGCGGTATTACCGAGGCTATCAAGGGGAGTAATATCGGGGACGGGGTCTCCTTCTGCCATGCCTAAAATGATCGTGGGGGCCGGGGGTTCTTCCCAGTTGAGGGTTTGGCGCAACCGGATATCGGTTGAAAGTTTCCATGTGCGCGGGTTCTCTCCGCTATCGGTGGGGTCTTCCTTCAGTTCCAATGTCACGTGTACGCGCCGGATGTTCACCCGATCTTCCAGAGAAATGGGTAACGCCAGCGAATCACCGCGGATATCGTAGTAGGTAAAGGCAAGTGTTTTCACATTTTCGACCAAGGCGGTGGCATTGGGATACGTCCGGCTACCCTCCTCCGTGATGGTAAAATCTTCCCGAAACAGGGTATCATTTCGGACAAAATAGCGGATATGTTCCCCCACATCATTAAAATCGGCATCCCCGTAGCGGTAGGTGGAATCATTCGCCACATTTTTGGAACTCAGGTCGGACATGAATTCAAGGGTATTGTAGTCGGTGGTAATGAAGGGGGTAATCAGGGTGCCCTCCGGACCCGTGCCGGCTTCGCGGAGTTCCCGAACCAGTAAATCGAGCATTGCCCGGGCATTTTGCTGGGTTTCGATCTTTAGCTGACCCCGGTTGTATGTTTCTTCGCTCGTGGTGGCGATCATTAAGATCACCCCAATCACCATGGCGATGATGGTAGCGGCAATGATGAGTTCCACAAGTGAAAATCCCCGGCGAGAGCGTGACACTGGCATGACTCATATTCCTCATAAATGATAAAATTGTGCCCGAGTGAGGGGTTATTGGCGTCGTTTTGTGGATTCGATCCGGTAAGTGCGGTCTCCATTCCGTCCGCGCCATTCAATCCAGACGGTTAGCCCTTTAACAATGATGGTGTTATCCTCTTCGGCGTATTTTTCATCGGTGATCGTCCAATAACGGGTGGCGTAGCGATCTATCACGGTTTGATCATCAATGGCGACGGTATCGGAATACGTGCCGGCAGTTAAAGCCGGATCGACGTAAATAGAATCTCCTGAGGCATAAAACGGTAGGGCTTTAAGTTCTTCCATTTTATCCTGTGCGAGGATGGTGGCGCGGGTTTGCCGTTTGCCGTAATCGATCTCGGTTGTGCCGCGGATAAACATATTAAAGATCGCGATCAAGCCAAACGCGAAGATGGCGATCGCGATCACAATTTCGATCAATGAAAATCCTGCCGATTTTGCATTCATCCGTGACATGGTTTAGCGCTCTTCTTTGGCAATTTTGGGAAAGCCGGCAATACTCACACTGATGTACTTTTTACGAGGGGTATTGGGCAAGCTCACTTCAATCATATTTTGAATCGAACTCGGTTCGGCATATCCTCTATTATTGAACACGACAAATGTATCCGCATAAGAAACACGAACGGTCGGGGGTAGATAGAGCAGATATTCACCTGCACCCCGATTACCGGCATCATCATGACCGATAGCTTGGACGGGTTCCCATTCCGCATTATCGTTCAGCCGCTCCATGTAGTAGCCATTTTCATACTCGCCAAAATTAAGACGGTAAGGGCGATGTTCCCGCGTTGCCCGTTGTTTTGCCTGATGCAGATGGGTAATGATTTGCTCCGCCGCCGCATCCAGCCGCTGGGTTTGCAATCGTTTTAAGTATGTGGGTGAACCAATGGCAATCATAATACCCAAAATCGCAATGACGACGACCAATTCGATCATGGAAAATCCGTTTTGATGTTGATCACGTTTCATGAAAATCACCCTTTCTGGTATTGGACGTTTAGGGTTAGGCTAACGAAAGGCTCGGGAGTTTCGTTTTATCTGAAGACACGGCTAAAACATACTGAAATACGCCAGCTTCGCACTCCACTACGGAATATAACGGGGAGGTTTGCCAGCGGTGGCGGATTTCTTCATCGCGGACATCAATGAAAAATTTGGTTGTCTTGATGTTGGCTGCTGATCGGTGATGCATCACTTGCCGCTTAATACCATAAAGCCGCTTTTCTTTGATCCATCGCCGGACGGTGGGGACTGATTTTTGACTGAATTTAGCATAGATGTCAACCGGCATAAATATCATTTTCGTGGTATGAGCGAAGATAATTTCTGTCTCCTTCATGGGTATAATCCTTTTACGTGGGGTCTAGGTTCCCAATTGGTAATACGTTCGATACGTTCGTAGCCGGTATTCCCGCAGGTTGTGTCTGCCTTGCCATTCCACGACTACTTCAATTTCCAGCGGCGGGATGGTGCCATCTTCGGGGCAGGGACCTAAGGGGTCGCCATGTCTCACGTGGGCTGGTAGGGCGTTCCGGCTGACGGAGAGGGTCAACCGTTTTTCCCCGTTATGTCCCGGTGGCTCATGGCAAATCGTGATCTTTTTGCCATCATTTTCAAACGGTCCCCCTTGGATCGTCCAGTGGCGCACGTATGGCACCGGATCGGTTTCTGGATTGCCATCTTCATCGATATAAACCGTATCCTGATGGGCGCCATGGTCTAAGAGGCAGTGTTCCTGAAGCAGGCGTTCACCGGTGAACGGTTCCGTTTTGAGCTTTTCCATCAAGTCACTGGCCAGGTACGTTGCCCGGCTCTGGCGGGCGGCAAAATCGATCTCGGAGTAACTATTGGTGAACATACTCAAGAGCATAATTAGAGCAAAAGAAAGCAATGAAGCGGCAATCACAACTTCAACCAAGCTGAATCCATTTTGTTTTTGCGGTTTCATGAAGCCTCCATAGTATTGAATATTATCGGGTATATCTGTTAGCGGGCTTGTGTTTTTTAATAGCTAAAAGTATGCCTAAATATATAACATTAAAAAAACCAGTATGTTACAGTAAAACATACTGGTTTTAAAAATGGTTTTGGTGGTTTTTATACACCGTTCTGCTATTGGTCGTTTTTATGATTTTGCTATTTTCAGGTAACTCCTTTTTAATCAGTCTGTTACGTTGGTGTCATTTGACGCCATATTTTTTACACCACGGTTTCTATGATTTTTCAACGGGATGGATTGGATTCAGGTTGTATTTTTGTACTTTTTGCCAGAAATTTTTCC
>RFFQ01000158.1 GCA_003697105.1 Gemmatimonadota bacterium
AACCCTCACCATTACCAGCGATGACGATGATGAAAGCACGGTGACGATCCCCCTCACCGGCGTGGCGATCCCGCTCATCCCAGAGATTGAGGTCAGCCCGCTAATGGGTAACTTTGGAACGATTTTTGTGGATGAAACCTCCACGGTGACGTTTACCCTAAGCAATTTAGGCAACACACCATTGCATGTCGGTGGGCAGGTGATTAGCGGCACCAATGCCGATGAATTTTCAATTATCGATGGTGCGGGTTCGGTAGTCATAGAGGCTGGTGAACAGCACGTCACCACAGTTCAATTTGCGCCGGTAAGTGCCGGTAGTAAACTGGCAACATTGACCATTAGCAGTGACGATCCGGATAATCCAACGGTAGATATTATTTTGATAGGTACTGGAGTGCAGTTGATTGTCGATGATCAGGTTCACATCCAACCGGCAAATTGGGATTTTGGACAGGTATTAGTTGGCGGATCCGCGGTCTCAGCATTTGCCGTAACGAATACCGGCACAGAGCCGGTAACCATTTTGAGCCAATCGTTTGTGGGCAGTCAGGCGAATCAATTTAGCGTACTCAATGGGGGGTCATTTTCGTTGGATCCGGGTGAGCTACGCTTGATAACCGTTCAATTTTCACCGCTGAGTGTGGGGACAAAAACGGCAACCCTATTGGTGACAACGACTGACGGTTCTTCGGCAACGGCATTTTTGCAGGGTACGGGACAAAATCCATTTGATGTGAACGGTGATGGTCAAGTTGATATTGATGATGTGCAAAGTGTGATTCAGCATTGGAGCGAGTGATACGGAGGAACATAAACCGGTAAACCCGTAGGGTATTAATACCCTACGGGTTTTATTTTTTATTAACCATCCAGATATGTTTTCGCGTGGATTAGATAACGTGCCAAGTGACCTATTGGCTGGAAGTCTCATCACTCCAGAATTGCGGGAAATACAAATTGATTGAGAATCCGTTGCATCTGAGCAAATTCGCCCTCCTTCTGGCGGGCGGTAGAGACGATTACCATTTGGTAGCACGGTACGATGATGATAAATTGACCCTGATAGCCATGCGCATACGGCATCAGTGTATCTTCCCGCGTGGCATCAAACGGAAATAACCACCAGTGATAACCGTAACAGCGCCCATCCTCAAGGCAATGATACGGTTGGAATGACGCCTTCAACCATGCTTCCGGCAAAATACGAACACCTTGCCACACGCCCCCGTTTAGCACCAATTGCCCGATAACCGCCATATCGCGCGGGCGCAGATTCAGACCCCAAGCGGCGTTGTTGATCTCGTGCGGTCCCATCTCCCAGGCGAATGTAGTAATCCCCAGCGGGGTAAACAACCGCTGTTGGGCATAATCTGCCGCACATTGTCCGGTTAGATAGTGGAGGACTCCTGCTAAAAGCATCGAATTGCCGCTGTTGTAGGTAAAGACCTGCCCCGGCTCGTCGGAGACCGGCAAATTCAGGGTAAATTGCACCCAATCCTCACTATTGATCAAGCGCATAATGGGGTTATGGGGCGTGCCGTAATCCGCGGTCCATTCGTCCCATTGGAAACCGGCTGACATGGTCAGTACATTTTGTAGCGTGATTTTGGATTTCCAACGGTTCAAATTCCCAATGGCATGTTCCGAAGGAAGTAAGTCCAACAGCGGTTGATCCAGAGATTCCAGTAACCCTTCCGCCTGAGCAATGCCGGCTAACAGAGCGGTGATGCTTTTGGTGACCGAATACACAATATGCAGGTCATCTGCGGTAAACCCATGAAAATATTGCTCATATACTAAATCGCCGTGGTGGACGATCAACAAGCTATGGATTTCACCAAAATCACCTTGATCGAGTTTAGTAGTCAACTGGTTGAGGATTTCAGGATCAAGCTGGTGGCGGGTTGGAGAAATGAGTTGCCAATCTGCGGCAAAAAGAGGGTTCGCAAAAATAAAAATCAGAAAAATAGCATATCGAAGTGGGTTCATGCGCAGAAGGTCAATCTACGGTGGGGTCAATTGGTGTTCAACATCTCCAAAAATTCGGCCTCACTGAGGATAGGAATCCCTAATTTAATGGCTTTGTCATATTTGGAGCCGGGGTTTTCTCCGGCAAGCACAAAATCTGTTTTTTTGCTAACGCTACTACTGACACGACCCCCCCGTTCTTCGATCTGTTGCGCCGCTTGAGCGCGCGTAAAAGATGCCAATGTACCGGTTAGGACAATGGTTTTACCGGCAAAAATTTGCGGTTGGGGGTCTGCCTCATCGTCTGGGTCACTTAATGAGACACCTGCCGCGCCCAATCGTTGGATCAACCGTTGGTTTTGTTCATTTTGGAAGAATTCCACAATGCTACCTGCCATCACGCTACCAATATCGGGAATCTCCTGCAGGTCTTCTATACTCGCCTGCTGTAATGCCGGGATCGACTTAAACTGTGTTGCTAAAGTTTGCGCCGCTTTTTGTCCCACAAAGCGGATACCTAGCCCAAAAATCAACCGGGAAATAGGGTTTGACTTACTATTTTCCAAACTCTCCAATAGATTTTGACTGCTTTTCTGCCCCATCCGTTCGAGGGTGATCAAATCCTCTAATTTCAGATAATACAGGTCGGCTACATTTTTAATAAGACCTTTCTCAACCAGTTGGTCAACCAGCATCACACCCAATCCTTCAATGTTCATCGCACGGCGTTGGGCAAAATGGACAATCCGCTCTTTGATCTGGGCGGGGCATTCCACATTCACACACCGGATGGCAACTTCTCCCTCTGTTTTGACCAGTTTTGATTTACAGACCGGGCAGTGTGTTGGGAAGATAAACGGCTGTGA
The DNA here is from genome assembly GCA_003697105.1 of Gemmatimonadota bacterium. Taxonomy (GTDB): domain Bacteria; phylum 4572-55; class 4572-55; order J002; family J002; genus J002. Next base: position 2,835 of record RFFQ01000158.1, read on the forward strand.
ATCCGGGGGACGGCGATCCACCAATACGCGCACGACCTGCGGGATGATCTCTCCGGCTTTTTCAATCTCAACCCAATCGCGCTCCCGGATGTCTTTCCGCTGAATTTCATCTTCGTTGTGCAAACTGGCTCGCTTGACGGTCGTGCCCGCCAAAAAGACGGGTGTACAATTCGCGACCGGCGTGATGGTGCCTAAGCGCCCGACTTGTAAGGCAATCGACTCAATTTGGGTAATTGCTGTTTCCGCTGGAAATTTATAAGCAATTGCCCAGCGCGGACTTTTTGCCGTAGAGCCTAACGCCGCCTGTTGGCGTAAATCATTGACTTTGACCACCATTCCATCGGTATCATAATTTAGTTGGTGCCGTTTTTCGCGCCAAATATTGGCATAAGCAATAACCTCATCAATTGTTGCGCAGCGCTTATAATGGGGATTGACTTTAAATCCAAGCAATTTCAGCCGTTCTAGCACTTCATAATGGGTGGTAAAATCACTCGTATTGGCAACGGCATAGCAAAAGATAGAGAGAGGGCGGGAGGCAACCACTTTGGAATCCAGCATCTTGAGTGTTCCGGCAGCCGTGTTACGCGGATTGGCAAAGGTCGGTAAACCTTCTTCTTCTCGTTGGTGATTCAAAGCGGCAAATGCGTCACGCGGGTAATAAACCTCTCCGCGCACCTCAATATTGACCGGTTCAGTAAGTTTGAGTGGGATAGCGCGGATCGTCCGCAAATTTTGGGTGATGTCGTCTCCCCGCGTACCATCACCGCGGGTGGCTCCTTGCACGAATCGCCCTTGTTCATATTTAAGGGTAACGGCGACCCCATCAATTTTAAGTTCAACCACATACTCTGCCGGTTGACCTTTCAAAAAGCGGCGAACACGCGCATCAAATTCGCGGAGATCGGTTTCGGAATAAGTGTTATCAAGACTCATCATTGGCACGGTATGGATAACCGTTTCAAATCCGCCGGTTGGACGTTCACCAACGCGTTGGGTGGGAGAATCCGGTGTAATGAGTTCAGGATACTGGCGTTCCAAATCGATTAATTCCTGCATCAGCCGGTCATATTCGGAATCACTAATCTCAGGATTCGCCTCAACATAATATTTATAGTTGTGATAGTGGAGTTGGTCACGGAGGTACTGAATGCGGTCTTGGGGAGTCATCAGTTACACATACTGAATTGAGGGTGAATCTTTAACGGGTCAACAAGGTGATGTCATCCCCATTGCGATATAGGGACGGCAGAAGATAGACATCTCCCTTCTGCCGGAGGTGGTCCAAAAGGTGATTGATGGTCAATCCCTGTGTTAGCTGCTGGTAAAAGGCTTCAAAAAATGTCATCTTGGCGGAATTTCGTAGCGCATAAGGTATGGCAATGACGGCGGGGACACCGGCACTGATCAACCGTGAACCAATGCAACCAAACGGTTCATTGACGGGTTCAACCCGTTGGGGAGTTGTGAGGATCGTCAATGCCACTCGGTGGCGGTAGAGCATTTGCCCCAGCAATTTTGCCGAAAGCCGGTGACTAGAACCATCGCGTTTTTCCAGCACAACATACGCCATCCGTACCGGATCGATCACCATGCCTTTAAGAATTTGGTCGCGGTAGGCATGGTACGGATGATGATTTTCAATAATGCTACCTTCCCGATCATCCCGGTCATAATAGCCCGGACCATCAAAATGAAAAATGTCAACCGCGGGTAAATTCCGGTTATCCAGCCGGTCAACCAGTGCCTCAAACGTAGGGGATTCCAATATTTCCACCGTAAGACCCGGTCGTGAAAGAGTCTCCTTAAAAGTAGTCAGATTGAGCGGCATTTCTGGATACGGTACATCGTGGGGACGGCTCATCATTACCAGCACATGGCGAGTTGAGCGGCGGGGAATATAAAATGCTTTTTGGTCGGGGGTAAGACCTACGTAGGCCCGCTGGATCGAAATCGGGGGAGTTTGTTGGGCTAAAAACGTATCATTTGCCGTTAGATCGGTCAAGAGTTCCCAAGGCAAGCTTAAAATTTCCGGGTGATCGGAAGCAATTATCAGCCGGCGGTCTTCGGTTGGGGTTTTAAGAAAGTGTAAAAAGAGGTCGTGGGCGGTGGATTCCAAAAAAACGGACTGAGCTAAACGGGTGCCCCACTGGACAAGTTGGTTGGTATCAAACGGAGGGGATGCCGTGAAAAATTGGTACATCGCCCGTTTTTCGTCCACAGGAAAGGGGTCGGTAAATCCTAAACTCACCGGGGATTGGTGGGAACCAGCACGGAGAATAACCTGCGTGGGTTCAGGAAACGTTAATCGGAATTCCAAACTCATAATGACTCCACGTTAGATGGCGATAATTTTTGCCACGTGTTCATCTAATTTGGTCATGGACATTCCCCCGGTGGATTCCATACCCAGTACCCGTTGTTGGTAATATTTGGATTTTGCAAAAAGTTGTAGGGCTTTGACTCGCTTGGGTAGAAATGGGTGTGTTTGTGTCAGTTCGGCAAATTTACCGATGGTTCCGCGCAGTTCGTCCAACTGTTTCAGATACTCATCCACATTGACCTGCTCATATAAATTTTGCGAACCCAATGCTAATTTGACTAAAGTACGCGTTGCGATAGTCTCATCTTGAGCGCAAATAAGACCGGCACGATCAGCGGTAATTTCAGACTTCCGGATCCAGTCCAGTAACATCATGCGTAGGGGTTGCGCCAACCACGCTATCAGCATTGCCGCTCCAGAAGCAAGAAACTGTGCGACGGTATGATACAGGACATGCCCGTTAGCAATATGCCCGCACTCATGTCCAATGACGCTTTTAAGCTCTTCCCGGCTGAGATGATCCACCGTTGCCGAATGGATGATGATGATCGAATCATCTTCCAACCCCAACGTCATGGCATTTAGATACGGGTTTTGAATGACATACATGGGGGGCAGTACCAGATGCAGTTCTTCGGCACATTCCATCCCGATTTGGTACAAATTAGAGAATTGCCGGGGAGTCACCTTTACGGCGTGTCCGAGAAGTTCCCCGCGCCAACTCTCCTTCCAGAAGCGAACGAGGGCGGAAATCGTAAGATTCAGGGGCTTAAGCCGTTGGAGGGTACGGAGGGCATCTTGATCAGGGCGGTACACATAGTCACCGGAGGGCGCATCCTGCTGCTTCTGATGGCGATACGTCGAAAAGTCATCCGGTGTGCCGGTATTCGCTTTCATTTCTCGAACATAATTATTGAAGCTGAGATCAACCATAACACCAACCCCTGCTAATATAGAAAAATCCCACTGGTCTTCGTGGGATTTTGCATTTCTTGGAATTAGGATGGTCGGGGCGAGAGGATTTGAACCTCCGACTTCACGGACCCGAACCGTGCGCGCTACCGGACTGCGCTACGCCCCGACCACGCAATAAGTGGAGCAGAATCTACAGTGATTTTAGCATTTTGTCAACAGAAAAAACAGGGGTAAAACCTCTTCGCCGTCCGGTCGGGGGGGGGGGGAGAATTAAAGTTTTCTTGACTTTCTCCAAAATGCCCGCTATACTCTAAATTATTCGCTATTTTCATGGTTACATTAGTTGGGGAAAGGACAGCGCTGATGGCTTCGACACAAGGACGTTTAGGGAGTCAACTGATCCAGCAAGGCTTGATCACGGAAGAGCAACTCTCCAAAGCATTGCTCACCCAAAAAGCATTGGGCATTCAACGGGGAGTTGTCAAACCTCTCGGTGAAATTTTGATTGACCTACAGCTGGTCACCGAGGCAGATTTGCTCACAGTCTTAGGCGCACAATTAAATGTCCCCTATATCGATGTGGACAAATATGATATCGATATAGAGACCCTAGCGACCGTGCCTGAAAAAATCGCCCGCGAAAAAAAGGTGATCCCCATTTCGCGGATTGAGTCCACCTTGACATTGGCAATGGCAACCCCATCGGATTTATCAACCATTGATGAAATCGAATTTTTGTCGGGATGCGAAGTGATTCCAGTACTGGGAAGTCGTCATTCGATTATGCGGGCAATTGAGCGTTCCTACCCACGATTGGCTGAAATGAAATCCAAACAAGCCGCAATGCCTAAACCCCAAACCACTGACCGGCGAAAGAAAAAACCCTCGGCGAAAGAATCCGGCGAACCTGCACCCTTTGAAGGGTTGAGCGATGAAGACCTTGGCTTTGGCACCGGCAAACCCGTTTCGGCAGAAGCCCGCAGCCAACTTGATCTTGATGGAAGTTACCAAAAAAGCCTAAAAGCCCGGCAACAAGAAGAAGATAAACGAGATTACACCGCGGACGTGGATGACTTTCTCGATTCGATTCAGGGAGATCAAGATGAAGGTGTTCCTGAAAACTACGAATATGTCTCCCTAGACCAAATTTTTGATAACGTACCGGCATCATCCCAAATGGGCGCGGCCAGCACCCCTTCAGAAGAAGACAACAGTATCAATGTCGGCACAGTCCGGGTGGAAGATGAACCGGTGCACGGCTTTCCGGACAATGATGATATTGCACCCCCACCGCCACAAACAGCTCACACTCCCCGTTCCGTTGAAATCGCCTCCGATGACTCTGTTATCCATGATCTGATTAAAGAAGCATTGGAGAAACGCGCTTCCCTGATTTATCTGGAATTTGACAGCCACGGCTCGTGGGTGCGTTATCGAATTGGGAGTCAGATAATAGAAGCCTCCATGTTGGATAGCGATACATCAAATTCCATAATGGTTACCTTAAAACGACTGGGTAAGATCGACCTTTACGAGACGCGAAAACCACAAAGTGGAATTGGTATTGTGGAAATTGACGGAAATCGCCTGCAATTGCTCATCGGTTCCATGCCAACCATCACTGGCGAGAGTATGATGGTGCGGATTTTGGGTCAAAAGGAACATACGAGCCTGACACAACTCGGCATGAATTCCAAAGTGTTACAGCAGTTGCGCCATGTACTCCACCAACCCTACGGTACCATCCTCTTAGTCGGACCCGCTGGCAGTGGCAAAACCGCCACCACTTATGGTATAATTAGTGAATTTGATCACGCGAAGAAAAAGATTGTGGACATCCAAACAACCATTGATCGCTACATCCCAACCATCAATCAGGTGCAAGTCTTTCCGAATGAAGGGATTTCCTATGCCTCTGTGCTCCAATCGGTGGCACACCACCAGCCGGATGTGGTTGTTTTGGGGGAAATGGCAGATTTGGAAACTACAGAAGCCATTTTGCGGATCGGACTTAGCTCCGTTGTGGTTACACCGTACATCTCTACCGCCGCGTACCAAGCCATCAATGGGCTGAAAAGTATCGGTTTAGATGCCATGCTGTTGGGCACCTCCTTACGCGGGATTTTAAATCAGCGCCTCGTTCGTAAAATATGCCAAAAATGCAAGACCGGCTATAAACCCCCTGACGATATTGCCGAAAAAATCAAAGCCAGTGTGCGAATTAAAGAAGTGATCTTTTACAAAGGAAAAGGGTGCGAAACGTGCCAACAAAGTGGATTCGAGGGTGAGTTGATGATTTACGAATTTGCTCCGGTCACCACGGAATTGCGTACCCGCATCCTGACAAACACCCTGCCGGAATTACTGGAAAAAGCCATTGCAAATGCCCGTATCCGTAGCCTGAAACAAGATGCACTCGAAAAAGTATTGAAGGGATTAACCACCTTTGAAGAAATGACCCGAGTGATTTGAGTTTGATAAGTTTGGGAGTTTTACGAGTTTGGGAGTTCGAGCCATTCGTAAATGCGAAACCCCCACCATAATGCGGATTCGGTAGGATACCCCCCGTAGAGACGTTGCAGTGCAACGTCTCTACGGATATCGCCCATCACCATCCCCAAAAATTTTGCCAGCGCCTCCAAACCGCGTGGAAAACCGGCACGCTTATCTGGATTCGGTAGGATACCCC
>RFFQ01000159.1 GCA_003697105.1 Gemmatimonadota bacterium
CCGCGCGATCTCTTACCATACGCCCGGAAGTGTTTATGCCGGATATCAGCCCAAACGATACCGATTAGGTGCCTTACCGGCGGCCGGCATCCTGCTGGGTCATCTCTCAGGGCTAGAAGGAAAAAGCAAAGAACCACCACCCATTGTCGATCAAGCCTTTAGAAAAAGGCATCTGGCACTTGTGACGGTCTAAAATTCTCACAGGTCAGGTGATAGAACAATGTAAAGAGAATATCATGTCACCTCAAATTTTGGCGAAGGTATTGACGATAAAAGCGGCTTCAAATAACACAGTCAACCCGTCCCCGTCAATCTTTTTCTGAAGCGGTATGCCGGTGAGACCCGTCCCGTCCTTCTGATCTCGCTAAATTTCGCTTGACGGTTATCCCGTCGTGTACTACAATACCCCGTACGGAACAAGCTGGTGATTCCTGAAAAATAACAAAAAATCGTTTATGACCCCAACTCATTCATCAAATGCCTCTCTTAAATAATCGCTATAATATCCTCAAGCACCTCGGTGATGGTGGCATGGGGGCAGTGTATCTGGTTGAAGATGTCTTTGAAGAAAACCGCAAATTTGCCCTCAAGACCATCTTGCCGCGTGGCGAACAGGCACAGGCGATCCTCAAATTATTTAAAAATGAATTTAAGGCGATGACCCAATTGCGGCACCCCAACTTGGTACGGGTGCATGACTTCGGCACCATTGTGGGTAGCGAAAAGTACTTCTTCACGATGGATTATGTCGATGGGCAGAACCTGAAGACCGCCATGAATCCGGTGGATTATGGGCACCTGTACACCTATTTGGTGCAAATCTGCCGCGCTTTGGATTACATCCACTCCCGCGGGCTGATCCACTTTGATCTCAAGCCGGAAAATATTCTGATTCAGAACGGTGGGATGCACGGTGAACAGGTCAAAATCACGGATTTTGGTCTGGTGGGGCGGCAAGGGTTAGTAACCGCTCGCGGTACTATCTTTTATATGGCGCCGGAGATGATCCTCGGTGAAAATGTGGATTTTCGAGCGGATTTGTATGCCCTGGGTTGCACCGTGTATGAATGTATCACCGGCAAACCGGTGTTTGATGGGACAATGGAGGACATCGCCAAAGGACACCTCGAACGGGAACCGGTTCGCCTGCAAGTCATCGACCCCAGTATCCCCCGCCAAGTGGAAAGCATTGTCCATCGCTTGCTAGAAAAAAAGCCCGACCACCGCTATCCGTCCGCCTCGGCGGTAATTCAGGCAATCAGCCGGATTACCGGAGAAAATTATGCCCAAACCCCCATGATTATGCGGGATGATGGAACGTTAGAAAGCGCATTTATCGGACGGGGACGGGAACTGGCTCGTTTCAACACTATTCTCGATTCGCTGGAAGCTGGCAGTTCATCCCTCCCCATTTTAATGGTGGTCAACGGTGAGGCAGGTATCGGCAAAACGCGCTTGATAACGGAATTCCGTTACCGTGTACAATTGCGAAATCTAACCTTTCATCACGGAAATAGTATCCAAAATGATGTAACCCCCTACCAACCGTGGCGAGCCATCTTGCGAACGTTTATCCATCAAGTCGGCGAACATTCCGAACGCTACATCAAACCGTACTTTAACGCGCTGGTCAAACTCCTGCCCGAACTGGCTGAAACCTATCGCTTCCCCTACAACGAACATGATACCGCCAACCTCCAACAACTGCAACTGTGGGATGCTATCGCGAATTTCATCGCGCAAATCACCCGTGAAAATGCTTGTATTATCACTATTGATAATGCCCAATGGAGTGACCGGGAATCCCTCGATTTACTGGTGCATGTCATCCGTACTCAACTGGCAGAACGTACAAAAATGATGATTACCTTCGTCACGCGCGATGCCAACCCGTTCGCCCAAGCACCGTTGGATGATGTCCATCCCGAACTGACGGCCGGACCCCACCTGCTAGAACTGTCGTTAGAACCGTTCCGCGATAGTGAAGCGATTCAAATTTTGCGCTATTGGATGCCCAATGTGGAGTTTTCCGCACCGGTTCTCACGGAAATCAACCGGAAAGCCGGAGGGAATCCTTTTTTCTTGGAAGAGGCGATCCGCTTACTGGCTAGGGCAAACATCACCTCACTTACGGATCGGGCACAGGTAGAAACCTATTTGCAACTGCCGGAAACCGTCGATCAGGCGCTGGAACTCAACCTGAAAAAACTCCGCACGGATGAATTGCGAACTTTGCGTGTTCTGGCCGGATTCAAACGCCCGGTATCACTCGACCTCATCCGCCGGACGACAAACCATCCCGAGGCAGAACAGCACATTCAAAGCTTGATCCGCAAATGGCTGGTGGAACGGGTGCAAGGTGTGGAAGGTTACGAATACGGAATGCGCCAACCCCAGTTGTATAACGTGGTAGAACACATCACCGATGAAGAAGAACGGCAGGAAATCCATACCCGAATCGGCTATATTCTTGAAGACGTGCTGGCAGACCGGCTCCCAGACCACCTAGAGTGGGTCGCGAACCAATTCATCCATGGCAATAACCCCGAAAAAGGAATTTTTTACGGCAAACAGGTTATCGAAAAACTCTCGCACATCTACGCCACCGATAAGATCGTCGATATTTGTAATTTGGTATTGAACCAGATTGAGCACAGCAACAGCCCGGAACAGTACCGCTTAGAGCAAGCCCACCTGCTGATCGAAAAAGCGCGCGCCCTGGACCAACAAGGGCAGACCGGTGCCGCTGAATCCATTTTTGCCACCCTCATCAATCGATTTGATGATGTTTTGAGTCTGGAAGAGCAGGTTCAACTCCATACCTGGATGGCCGGCGGGCAAGCAAAATTAGGAAAATTGGAACAGATGTACCAAACTCTGCAAACCGGTATTTCCATCGCCCGCGACACGAAAGATACCGTCCTGAAATTGTGGCTACAGCAAAAATTGGCACTCTATTATTATCAAATCGGCGATTTTGAGAAACAACACCGGATTTTAAGCAACGCGTTAGAAATGTCGCGGAAACTGGACGACCCGGGTCTGACCGCCGCCTTGCTGAGTGATTTGGGCATCAATAGTACCTGCTTGGGCAAGTTAAATGAAGCGATTCAGTACTATTTTGACGCGGCAAAAATCCAAAAAGCCCAACACGACGAATACGCACTTGCCAGTACGTGGGGCAACATTGGGGTGACCTATGACATCTTTGGTAAATATCAAGAAGCACTGGAATACCACAAACGAAGTTTGGAAATTTACCGTACCATTGGGCATAAATCCAGTGAGGCGATGAGTCTGGCTCATATTGGTTTAATCCATGCCCGGTGGGGACAGTTTGAAGACGCTGAATTTTACCTGAAAGAAGCATTGAATATCACCAAACGATTGGGCAATCGCCGGGAAGAAGCATCTCATTTGTATAATCTGGCGTGCCTTTACCATGACCAAGGGCAGTCCACGCCGGCACTCATGTATGCCGAATTTGCCCGCGAACTCTATCAAAAAGCAAAAGATCGGGACGGCTTGGCGCATACCTACCTGCTTTATGGGGAAATCTACTATAGCCAACGAAATTGGCAAGCCGCCGAAACGTGGTTTCATAAAAGTCAGGAACTCTTTAACCACCCAGATGACCATCCCAATAGAATTCAAGTGCAAAATTATATGGGGTTATTAGCGTTACGGAAAGGAAATCAGACTGCCGGTCGGACGTTATGTGCCGAAGCGATGAAACGTGCGGAACAACTGGATTTGCCGGAATTGGAGGTCTCCTTGAAGGAGGCGACCGGGGCGTATCTGGTGGAACAGGGAGACCCGCGGGGTAAAGTGCTCCTCCAACAGGCGTATGAGGTTGCCCAGCTATCAACTTCTATTCATCGTGCCCGGAAAATCAAAGCCCTTCTGGATTCCGCCTAAAGAGTACCGCGACCGCCGCATCCGTTTTGCCATGCCAGATACCACCGGGTATCTGGCATCTTTTTTTAATTTGGTCTGAAGTCTCCGCACAACTCCGTAATTCGCTGATAAATGCAGTTCGTTGGTTGAGCTTGCGAAGCCAACACCTTGAACGCATCGCCGGTCTCCTGCAG